>CAZDUA010000025.1:0-4339 GCA_964508495.1 uncultured Methanosarcinales archaeon
GCTTATGGGCGAATACATGTGGGGCGCGTTTGTTGTTATTGTGATTGTAGCTTTTAGTATTGCCGGCGCCGCAACTGTTGTAAAAGTGTTGGAAGGCAGGCACGAGTGCAATTATAACAGTGATTGCTCAAGTACTTCTTATTGCGGCAGTGATTTCAAATGTCATATTTTCCCGCAGATTGAGAATACTATCGTGAATAATGATTGGACTACTCCTGCTGCTATTGTTGGTCTTGCTATTGTTCTTGGTGCGATGATTTTGAGGCGCAAACAGCCTCAGCCTAGGCAATTTTACTGATGAGCTTTCAAGAAGATGTCGAAGGTGCGTTGAGAACTCTTGAGCCAAAGTTTGATTGTAAAGGATTGGCTCTTCCGCGTATTTCTAATATTGTAACGCCTTGCACTAAGTACGATCCTCATTCAGCTTCCATGTTTGAAGGCACGTACCACCCTAAAGGTTGTCCTGACCACATCAAGGTTTATTTTCTCGGGAAGGCTGTGAGCAGTTATATTCATCACACGATTAATTCTGATCTTTTGAGGATTGTTGTTGATCGGGGTAATGCAAAATTTGCTGAGGCAAAAAAGCATGGTTTTGAGAAGGAGTGGAGGGAGCGCAAACAGCCCGAGTACATGTTGCTAATGCAGCTTTTTGCTCTTATGGCAACTTATGGCGGTTTGGTGTTTTCTGATGTAAGGCATGGAAGGGTTAATGTTTCTCGTGTTGTTGACGATATTACTTTCCAGTTTTCAAAGCAGGCCGTTGAAGATCTTTTGTCGCCAAGGAAGGAGCCTACTCCGTTTGGCTCTCTTGAGGCTACACGATGGTATACTAAAGGTCATCAGTGGCTTCCTAAGGTTGCTAGAGTTAAGAGCAAGTCAGAATATGAAGGATTAGTTCAGCAGTCTGGAATCGATAGTGTCTTGCTTTAGTTCCAGCTTGCTAAGTCTGATTGTTTAACTTCTTTCTTCAGTTATCTTTTTATACTTTTGTGTGTGCTGGGAGTTGTATGGTCAAGTTGGAAAAGCAGGTGTCTGAGTTTGTTGGTTTTCAGGTTGTTGCTGGTATTGCTAAGTTTTTTTATTTTGCTGGCTTGACTGCTTTGATTCCTTTGGTGCCTTTGTTGTTTTCTCCACAGGAATTAATCGAAGCTAAGTTCGCGTTTGGTATTGCGCTTGGCTCTATTTTGCTCGGATTCATCTGCATCTATTTATTTTCTGGCAAGCGTTATATTGCTTATCGTACTCTTGGCTTGTTTACTTTGATTCCAGGCCTTTTAGCAATCATTTTTGGTTTTCTTGGTCCTAGACGAATGGCAGAATTATATAGGGTAATTGAGGTTCCTTTTATTGATCCGTTGATTGAGAAGTGGTTGCAGCAATCAGTGCCTAATGCTTGGCTTTTGGCCGGCATTTACATTATTGTTGGTGTTGGTTTTATTTGGCTTTCGCTGAAAGTAAAGAAATAATCTCTTTTTTTAATTTGTCCACGCCTGTTCCTTCTTTTGCGCTTATTCCAAGCGCCTGTTTGTATGTTGCGCCTGTGTCTGCTTTGTTTGAGACTAATATTATTGGTTGTGTGAATTCTTTTTTAATTTCTTCCAGTAAGTGTTTTTGTTCTGGTATCGTGTATCCGCACTCCTCTGTGGGGTCTATGATGAATACTATTACTGTCGCAAGGTGTTTTAGCGCTAGTATTGCTTGTCTTTCTATCGGGTTTCTTTTTTCTAGTGGCCTGTCAAGCAGCCCTGGAGTATCAACATATTGGTTTTCTTCTTCGTCGTAGCCTAAATTGAGTGTTTGTGTTGTGAATGGGTAGGTTGCCGTTTTTGGCTTGCTTCCGGTTAGTGCTGCTAATAGTGTGCTTTTGCCTACGTTTGGCGCTCCTGCGATTACTATTGTGTTGATTTTTGTTTTTAGTGAGGGGTATTCTTTCATTATTTTCCTGCACACTTCAAGATATTCTAGGTTTTCTCCGATTTGTTTCATTACCGAGCTTGTTCTTCCTGAGAATGCTATTCTGAGCTTGTTGAAGTGTGTTAGTCTTGTTGTTAGTGAGAGTTCTTTGGTGTATTTGTGTAATAGCCCTGTTATTTGTAGTTTTGCCCAGTTCATTGCTCCGAGGCTTTGTTTTAGCATTACGTAGTCTAGTGTGCATTTGATTAGTTCTTGGTAGAATGGTGCGAGTTGGTCTATTGAAGGAAAGCTTTTGCCTATCATTACTAAGATGTTAATCAATGTTTTTCCTGATGCTTCTATTCTTGCTATTTCTATTCTTTTGCTTCTTAGTACTTTGTTCGGGCTTACTGTGTCTTCGCGTGCTTGTGCTGCTGCTTGCATGCCATTTTTGAAGGCTTGGTCTAGTATTTTCTGGTAATCGTCTACTTTGCCTAGTCCTTGTAAGTTCATAAATGAGTTTTCTCGAGGAAGCTTTTTAAATGTTTGTAGTGTAATATGTATTATGAAAGTGTTATTTATCTGCAATCAGAATAAGCATCGTAGTAAGACTGCTGAGGAAGTGTTTAGGTCTAAGTTTGAGACTAAGTCTGCTGGCTTGTATAATGACGTGCCTGTTTCTGATAAGGAGCTTTCTTGGGCTGACGTTATTGCTGTTATGGAGGAAGAGCAGAGGGTTGAGCTTGCCAAGAGGTTTCCAAAGCAAGTATTTGCAAAAAAAGTTATTTCTTTAAATGTTCCTGACACTTATTCTTACAACCAGCCGGAATTGATTGAATTATTGAGAAGGAAGAGTGACGCGTTGGACTGATACCTTGTCCTTTACGCCCCAGAGTTTTCTTTGTTTTAGTTCTTGTTCAATTAAACCACAAACTTCTGCTTCTATGACTGTCTCTTTGCATTTATTGCAGACAAGCATTGAGTATTTGCCGATGAGTTGGCCTGCTTTGTAATAAGGAAGAGTTTTTCGTTCGTATGTTCCGCCGCATTCATCGCATTTTAGTGTTTCCATGTTCGTGGATATCCTGAATAAACAGTTATTACTTTGTACTTCCCGTCAGGTCTTATCTTGTATATAACCGTGAAGTATTTATAGATTGTGATGCGCTTTCCATTTTGCCGCACTGCGAGTCCTCTGTTGATTGCTTCAACAATTTCTGACTTTGATATTCCATCCTGGTCTGCTTCCGCCCACGCATGAATTGTAACGATCACGTCTTGTTCTTTTACCATGTAGAGATGGCCTGCACGTCTGCTTGAGCGAGCACCCTTGCAGGCGTGCAAGCCGGTTTAGAGTGTTGTAGAACTTATTTATGGGTGTATCTGTCAGATTGTCGGAAAGTTTTCAAGAAGTGTCGTAATTAATCTTTTGTTGTTCTTATTACTGCCACGTTGCTTGTTGCTACTTTTGTGTTTGAAACGTAAACATCGTAGTATGCTATGTAATCTTTTGCTGCGTTTCCGCCTATGTATTCATCAAACTGGTAGCCTCGTGCAAAGCTGACGTAATTGTTTCTGTATATTATTGGCACTGTTTCGCAGGATGGTGCTGCTTGTGCTTTGTAGAGTTCTGAGCATAGTATTACTCTTATTTGTGATGTTGGGTCGTCATAGTATGGTCCTATGCTTCCTGCGAATGTTTTTATGTTGCTTTCTTTGATTGGGATGTAGCTTCCACCTTCATAGTTTGTGGTTACTGGCACTCTGATTTCGTTTACCCAGAAGTCTACTGTTTGCGGATATACTAGTTCTGCTGGTGTTCCTGGTTGTGTTGGTGTTATTTCTGGCGCTTTTTGTGTTGGAGGCCCTTTTATTGGTTCTGGCGCCCTTTGTGTTGGAGGTTCATATGTAGGCAGTAGTGGTACTGGTGTTGTTATTGTTGGCGCTGGTTTTACTGCAATGTATAGTAGTATTGCGATGATTGCAATCAATGCTATTGCTATGAAGTATTTTTTTGCCATGTTGCGGTTATCATGTGTATTCTTGCGAATGCGAGTGCTGGTGCTGTGATGAACACGATGATTGCAAGAAGTAAGAGTACGAACGTAAGTGTTCCTGGCTCAATGCCGATTTTTGGCGCGAGTGTTGTCCAGTTGAACGGCAGTGAGAAAACGATAAAGGTGATGATTGCGTTGACAATGAATGCTGGAAGTATTGTCTTTGCATGTTTTATTCCATAGACGAACGTCTTTTTAAATGTTTGTTGTGCCGGGATAAGTGCAAAACTTATTTGTGAGAAGTACCAGATTGCTGTGAAGATCAAGTACATTGTTAGTGTTGCTGCTGGCGAGCTGATTAGTGGTATTACTGTTTCTGTGCTTCCTGTTGCCATGCTGTAGACCAGGAAAGATGCGCAGAATATTATGAACCAGAACAGGCAGAG
>CAZDUA010000026.1:0-12484 GCA_964508495.1 uncultured Methanosarcinales archaeon
AATATAAGAATTCCGGCGAGTAATAAAAATCCACGTGCCTCTTTTCTCAAAGTAGTCTCCCCTTTTCCACTTTCAAGAAAATAGAACGTTACTATATAAAAACGTTACTATTGAGTATCGACGAGCTTACTTATCAGCGTGCGGGTGCTTAGGACCAAGCATAAACAACCCAAGAGCCACAATAACTCCAAGAAACAAAACACCAGTAATCAAGCTAGAACTGCTGCGCTCAACAACAGAATTTTCAAACGCCTGCGCGCCAGTCATACCAGAACTAAAAATCTGAGACGTAGGACCAGAATGATGAGAACTCAACGCAAAAAACATACCTAAAGCGAGAACCAACAAAACAATAACAACGTGCGTTAAGTGTTTCACAATCAATCAACCCTTTTACAAACAAACTAGAAGTTGCTTCTTTAAAAATCTTACTACAACTTCTTCAAAGCAATCTCAATAGTGGAAACGCGCACCTGCCTGCCTTCATTATTAGTAAACTCTTCAGAATTAATCCTGATATCCCTCACCTCAACACTATTGTCAAGAAAACGCTTCGCAGAAACTTCAGCAACATCAACAGCGCGAGAAATAAACTTGCCCCGAGCCTTAACAATAACTTCAGAAGCCTCGTTAGTCGTGAACTGCATCACAACGCCCGTCACATAATTCATAAAAGGTTTGTTGCCGATAAAAATACTGTTGTCATCCGCCATCCCTTACACCCCCGTAAGGCAGTAAAATTATTCTTCGCCAGCCTTCATTCGTCTAGTGACGTAGCCCGCAACAGAGTTACGGATCTTCTTGCTAGCATCACCAATCAACTCAGCTACAACCTTCTTGTTCTCCTCAAACTGCATAGAACACTTGTCCCTGCTCTGCTTGAGAATTTCAAACGTCAAACGCTTGATCAATTTAGTCTTAATTCTTCCCATACCCACTTCGGAGTGAACTTGCTTTAAAAAGCTTACGGTGTTTTAAGCTGTTCAGCAATCTCGCCACTGCCAAGAACTTCAACCTTGGAAAAATTACGCATGAGCTTCAAACGATTCAACAAGTACAACAATTCACGCGTAGAAAGACCACCAGTCATACCATCAGAATGAAAAGCCCTGTCAAGAACGCTCAAAGAAACAACAACGTCAACAGAAGAAAACTGCTGGCACCATTCCATGACAAGGTCACAAAACTGGGCAATGCCATCTGAATCAATAAGGTTAAGAGGAAAATGCTTCGCGCCCTGAACAGGCAGGCCAACAACAACATCACAAGGAAGCAAGTCCTTGCCAGTAAAAAAAAGCCTTGCCATAACTACATCTCCTGCGGAGCACTAATGCCGAGCAAACGAAGACCGTTTTCAATAACCTGCCTAGAAGCCTCGATCAAAGACAAACGAGCACGCTTCAAACTCTCATTCTTCTCCTGCAAGCAAGGACACCTGTGATAAAACTCATTGAAAGCACGACCGAACTCAATCAAGTACTGCGCGAGAATATGAGGCTTGTACTGCTTCAAAGCATCCTGAACTTTTGCCTGAAAGTTAGACATCAGCTTAATCACTTTTTCTTCAGTCGGATCAGTCAACAAAGAAACATCACAATCAGCAGAAGGCTTAAGCTTTCCCGCCTTCTTCACAATACTCGCAGCACGAGCGTGCGTGTACAACAAATAGGGACCAGTATCACCCTCAAAAGAAAGAATACGCTGCAAGTCAAACACGACATCCTTCACCCTGTCATTAAACAAGTCACCAAATAAAATAGCTCCAACAGCAACCAAACGAGCAACATCATCCTTCTTCTTCAAATCAGGGTTTTTTTCTTCAATAGTTTTTTTAGCTAGAGAAATAGTTTCATCCAACACGTCCTCCATGAAAACAGTTTTTCCTTTACGCGTTGCCATCTTACCGCCTTCGGGATTCAAATACAAACCATGAGAAACATGAACGAAATTCTCATTATGACCGAGCTTGCGCATCAGCTCAAACAACAGCACAAAATGCAAAGACTGCTCATGGCCAACAACGTAAAGAATGGTATCAAATTTTAACGTCTCAATTCTATCCAACAACGTCGCAACATCACGGCTCGCATAAGTGGAAGATTCATTGCTTTTCTTAAGCATCATCGGCATGTCTTGGCCAAGACGAACAATCAAAGCACCCTGGTCAAGCTCTGCTAACTTTTTCTTCTGAATCAATTCAATAGCGGCTTCTGTTTTAGGAGCGTAGAAAGCTTCGCCGTTATAACTGTCAAACTCAACGCCAAGAACGTCGTAAATCTTCCTGAACTCATCAACACTCAAATGCTTGAACTTGCTCCACAAGCCAAGAGCTTCCTTGTCCCCCTTTTCCAGTTTAACAAACCAGTCACGCGCGTACTCCTGCAGTTTTTCATCCTTCTCAGAATGCTCGTTAAACTTAACATAAAGATCGTATAAATGCTTGATAGGACAAGCCTTCAGCTTTTCAGCACTGCCCCAGTTCAAATAAGCATAGATTAATTTCCCAAACTGAGTGCCCCAGTCGCCCAGATAGTTCAAACGGATTACTTTGTAACCATTAAACTCGTGCATCAAAGAAAGACTTTGGCCAATAACAGTGCTCCTCAAATGCCCAAAATGCATCGGCTTGCCAATATTAGGGCTGGAAAACTCAATAGCAACAGTTTTACCCTTGCCCTCCTGAGAACCGCCAAACTTATCCTTCTTACTTAGAACATCAGCAAACATCTTCTCAGCAACCTTAACAGGGTCCAAAAAGAAATTAACATACGGGCCAGTCGCAGTAATCTTAGACACGATACCAGGAATCTTAATAGTCTTGGCAATCTCCTGCGCAATCTGCACAGGACTCTTCTTCATCTCTTTTGCTAACGAGAAACACGGAAAAGCAAAATCGCCAAGCGACCTATCAGGAGGAACTTCGAGAGTTATGTCTCCCTTAACACTCTTCCTTAAAGCAGAAATTATCTCCTCTTCAAACATACAGTTAACTTGTGAGCGCATAATTTATAAAAGTTCTCACTTTTAACGCCATTATGCTTGGGCCATCAATAATCATCATCCTCGCGTTCATAGTATTCGCGACAATAATGGGCTATCTGTTCGTAATGCCATTAGTCGCTGTAGCAGCAAACACGATAATACTCTACTTTTTCTTCCTCCGCATTTACACAGAAATAACGAAGTACAGACGGGCAGAACAATACGCGTACGGGTTCGTTGCAGCAATATTATTGCTTTTAATCACTAAAAACTTCCTGCCCGTATGGTGGATAACAACAGCAACAATACTTGCATTCGTAATAACTCATGTTTACATAACTCTCAAGAAATAAGGTCAAATCTTGCTCTGAATGTCCTTCAACGCGGCATCAATGCGGAAAAACAAGTTGCTATGAGAACTCTCAGCAGAATGCGTCACACCATGGACAACTGCCTCTACCTTAATTGCTTCGTCAGCAAAAGCAACTGCCAGCCTTTCAAGCCCTCTCTCTGAGAACTTGCGCGCGTAAGTTCCTATGATTTTTTTCAGAACGATCATTGTCGCGCCGTCAAGTTTTTCGCTGCCATACAACTCGATGTTTCCACCGAGGTGCAATGCGCCGTCCATACGGGCTTTAACGCACGTTTAACTTTTAAAACTTGCCAAAATATCGTCATAAAAAGTTATTACTATCTAGTAGCTTCAGCATACAAAATCTTTTAAATACCAGCCCTTTTTTGACTATACGGGGAGTTAAATGATAAAATGTCAAAGATGCGGCGATTCTGTCAAGTCCTACAGCCCAATGCGCAAATGGTGCGTTGACTGCAGACGAGTAGTCTCCCTCGAGCAGGCAAAAGAAAGAAAACTTGCTTTGAAGTGATTTCTAGAATACTTTTTTAAAGCGCATACGAGAAACTTTACAATATGAAAGTGCACGTTAAGAGCTACGGCTGTTCTGCAAACATGGCAGAAGGAGAACAGATAAAAGGCCAATACGCAGAACTCTCAGAAGAAAAAGATGCGGACTTAGTAGTAATAAACATTTGCACGGTAAAAGGTGACAAAAACGCGCTTGACGAAATAAAAGCAGTAAAAAAACAATACCCAAACAAAAGAATCGCAATAGCAGGATGCATAACGCCAAGTATTGTGCAGCCGATAAAGCTGATTGACCCGAATGCGGTTTTAGTAAATACGCATCACATTGACAACATTTCTACTCTCGTTAACACTAGAACAGATGCGCTAACGCACGCGAGGCCGATAAAATTGTTACAGCCAAGAGTAAGAACAAATCCAGTTGTAGGAATTGTGCCGATTTCTTCTGGTTGTTTAGACGCGTGCGCGTTCTGCAGCACGAGGTTAGTGAAAGGAGTGCTGTTCAGCTTCCCGCCAGAAATAATTGTCAAAGAAGTCGAGAAATGCGTGCGAGATGGGTGCAAAGAAATCTGGATAACAGGACAAGACACGTGCTGCTACGGGTTTGACAGAGGAACAAATCTGGCAAAACTATTGCAAGAAGTAGTAAAAATACCCGGCGATTTCAAAGTACGAGTAGGAATGGGAAATCCGAGACACGTTCCAAAATACCTGCAAGAATTCGTAGAAATAATGAAGCATCCGAAAATCTTCAAGTTTGTGCATTTACCAGTCCAAGCAGGAAGCAATTCTGTATTAAAACACATGAGAAGAGGACACACAGTAGAAACTTTCACAGACATAGTACAAGCGCTGCGAAAAGAAATACCGGAAATAATGATCAGCACCGATATCATAGTTGGACACCCCGGAGAAACAGAACAAGACTTTGAACAAACATTAAAACTAGTCGAGGATTACAAAATAGACAACGTAAACATTGCAAGGTTTGCTCCACGCCCCGGCACTGCAGCAGCAACAATGCCGCAAATACACGGCAACATAAGCAAAGAAAGAAGCAGAAAATTGACAGAAGTTTACAGAAAAGTCACGTTAGAACAAAACAAGAAATGGATAGGCTGGACAGGAGAAATTATTGTTGACGAAAAAGTGAAAGACGGAATGTCAGCAAAAAATTACGCTTACAAAACAATCATAATCAGAAAAGACGTGCCACTGGGAACAGTTATGACAGTGAAAATCGTAGAAGCGCATACTTATTTCTTAGTAGGACTACCAAACTAAATTTCTCAACCACTTGCTAACAACAGCCTCAATGTCCTCTTCCTGCAAGCAAAAACAATGATCGGCATCCTGAATTACAGCATTCTTGCTGTAAGGGTGCCTGAACTTATGCGACAAAATCTTCAGCATCCTGCGCGGAGGCATGGCAGCAAACTCCTCCTTGCTGCCAAAAACAGAAAGCACGGGAATCTTAATTTTCGAAATCTCGCGCATCTTGCTCTCATAATTGAACAATTTAGCCTCAACACTGGAACCGCTGTACAAATCATAATACCTCTTAGCGCTAAAATAAGACGGCTCGTGCTCAACAGGCATCAACTCCCTTCCCTTTCCAGCACGCACAAGCCTGCGCGCAATCTGAATACTCTCCTTGTACTTCTTCTTCCCAAGAAGCTTAATCTGAAAATTATAATCATCAGCAGGAGAAAGAAGAACAATACTCCTTACAGACCTCGCATTTCTGCGATACTGATAATAAGCAACCTTCTGACAACCAGTACTGTGGCCGGACAAAATAAAGTTCTTATAACCACGCTCTCTCAACATTTTCAAAGCAGCATCGATATCAAGAATGCAATCCTTGAAATTCTCAAAAGAAGTTCCTATAGTGCGGAAAATTAAATGGTGGCGCAATTTAGAAAAACTTGTAATCGTGCCCTTGCCACGAGTGTTAAAAGAAAAAAAAGACATCTCATTGCGAATAGCAGAATGCATCAAATTATCGACAAGGCTCAAACCGTAAAAACTATCAGTCATGCCGTGAACGTGAACAAGACAAGTCCTAGAACGCACAGGAGCGCACAACATGCCCTCAAGCTCCAGCTTGTCAGCCGCCTCAAAACTGATAAGCTCACCAGTCATGCGAGTATAGCTCACCATCAGGACAAATACCCCCAAGTGTGCAATCTGTCAGAATCAGCATACCAGCGCATGCCAATATCAGTGCGATAAAACATGTTAGGAATCATAATGTTCTCAACACGAGAATAAACCTGCTTTCTCGCATCCTCCATAGTCTGGCCAGAGCCAGTAACAACAAGACAATAACCAGAATAACCCGCAAGACGCCAGTCACCCTCAACAGACTTCACATCACCCAAGTGCAAGCCATCAGTAGCCGGCTTCTTGAACAAAATAGTCGCATCTTCAGCATACTTCTTGAAAGCAGCCATGTCATAAAACGGAAAAGGAGGACAGGCAACAACAATGCCAACCTGAAAACCTTTTTTTGTTTTCAACTCATAAGGCTTGTGATTGCCAAGCGCGTGCAAAAACTCGCCCATAGGCGAAGTAATGCCCTCCTGCTGAATACTGATGGTAGGATAACCAAAACGGCTGGTAAACTCCAACGGATGAATGCCTTTCGCGTTAACAATACAGTTGATATCAACATATCCAACATAGCCGGACTGCTGCAATGCAGGCTTCATCTTCAAAAGCGTCTCATTAAAAATCCTGTTAGGAGGAGCCCAGTACATATGCGTTCCCATCTCACCAGTAGAAGGACCAATGTCACCAGGGAACATTTTTTTATTCTCAAAATTCACATTAATAGGAGTAATAAAGTCAACACCATTAAAGAAAGCGCCAACAGCAATCTCAACACCAAAAACATACTTCTGCAATTGGAAGCCAGTAATCTTCTTAGCCCACGCCTTCTTGTAAAGCTCTAACAACTGCAAAACGTCCTTACCATCCTCTTCCTGACCGACAAAAAGCAATTCCTTCTCACCAGTTTTAGAAGTCGGCTTTAGAACATAACGGCCTGGATTTTTTGTTACGAACTTGATCGCTTCATCAAAATCAGTGAAATCCCAGTGAGGCAGGACATTAACTCCAACCTTTTTCAACTCCTGCTGGCCAAACTCACGGTCTTCCTCAAGCTTGTCAGTATAAACAGAGCCTCCAACAACCGCCTTGCCCTGCTTCCTCAACTTATCAGCTTCTTGCCCAAAAAAAACATCATCAAAAACAATAACGTCAGCCCAGTCCTTAAGCTTCTCCCAATCCTCACACTTGTCAACAAAACCGTCGCAAATATCACGGCTGGCCTTCTCATTAATGAAATATTTCACATCATGGCCTTCTTTTTTTACCTCCCACGCAAGGTCTCCGACAAGAGCTTCCTCAGAAACAAACAAAAACTTCCTCTTTTCCATAACGGAACATAATTCGAACCACTATTTAAAATTATATATCTCTAAGCTCAGATTCAAACTCTTTCAAAAACCAAGAATCAAGAAAAGGCAAATATTTTTTCTGCAAAACAGACGGCAAACGGAAGAATTCCCCATGCACGATCTTCCTGCACTCAGGACTTCCGCACTTGCAAATCATTTTCCAATTATCAACATTTGGAACGCCATTTAAAGAATAATCAAACAACAACTCTCCGCCAGAACAAACGCCTTTCATCGCGTACACAACACCATCCCTCTCAAAAACATTAGGATCGCAAGAATGATTTATGAATTTTACAGGAGAATCAACGATAATCCAGTCATGCAAACTAACTGCACTCATATGATTCAAAGCGTAACGAGACATCTTCAACGCGTCAACATCACGAACAACCTTTCCAGCGATAACGGCGACTTGAGCGCCTTCAACGAAATCACGCAAAGAAAATACACCCTTGCCACGACCAACAGTTTTTCGAACGACAACCGCCATATAAAACAAAAATACATACGGGAAATATTTAAAGCTATGGACACAACGCATATAAACAAAGAACGCCAATAAAGACTGAAAAAGGTGATATTATGACAAAAATCAAAACGGATGTTGGCGATTACAACAAAATTTCTCACAAAGACTTTGAAAAACTGCAATTACGCGTTGGAACAATATCAAAAATAAGACCGCACCCAAAAAACAAGCAGCAATACGTAATCATCGTCGACTGCGCAGCAGCAGATGAAGACATACAAGTGGTAGCGTCACTCGCAGACTCGTACAAAATGCCAGAGCTAATCGGAAAACAGGTCGTTGTACTCTGCAACATTGAACCAGAACTTGTAGGCGGGGAAGAAAGCCAAGGAATGCTCTTAATCTCGCACGCTGGAAAGAAAAAAGTAATGCTCACAACAGACAAAAAATGCCCTCCAGGCGCAGCAGTAAGCGGAATAATGAACGGAGAATGCAAACATTTCGAGGAGAGGGAACATTAAAATGATAATCTGCTCCTCGACAACACTCGGAAATTTGGAGTACCAACACATAACTTTAGCAAATTTCCGATGCTTCAACGAGAGGGAACATTAATGGCAGGAGCCTTCAGGGCGTACGACATAAGAGGACTCTACCCGTCTGAAATCAACGAAGAAATAGCGTACAAAGCAGGAAGAGCAATCGTAACATTTCTAAAAGCAAAACAAGTCATAGTGGGCAGGGACTGCAGAACAAGCTCATTACCACTGAAAAAATCATTAGTTTACGGAATAACGGACCAAGGATGCGATGTGGTGGACACGAACTATTGCAATACTCCAATGTGCTATTACGCAGCGCAAAAAATGCACGCGCTAATGATAACAGCATCACACAACCCAAAAGAATACAACGGAATAAAAATCACAAGAAAAGGAGTCGAACCGATAGGCGAGCACAACGGCATGAAAGAAATCGAGAAAAAAACGCTCGGATGCCACTTCAAAGAATCAACCAAAAAAGGGAAGGTCACCGTCAAAAACATACTGCCTGCATACGTAAAAGAAGTCAGAAAAATAGTCAGCGGAAAATACAAGCCGATAAAAGTGCTCATTGACGGCGGAAACGGAATGGCCGGACACGTCGTGCCAACACTGCTCAAAGGACTGCCGATAAAGTACAAACTCTTATACGGAGAAATGGACGGCAATTTCCCAAACCACACTCCAAACCCACTGGTGCCAGAAAACACCGCAGACCTCCAAAGAGAAGTCGTCAAAGGAAAATACGATTTAGGAGTTGCCTATGACGCAGACTGCGACAGAGTATTCTTTGTAGACGAAAAAGGAAGAAGAGTGCAATCAGCATTTGCACTTCTATTGTTCGCAAAACACCTGCTAAAAAAAGGAGAAAGCGCGGCATACTCAGTCAACCTGAGCAGAATAGTCAAAGAAGGGCTAGAGGAAATCGGGGCAAAAGCGAGGCCAAGCATGATAGGACACACAGAAGTCCCCCTCACAATGAAAAAATACAAAGCAATAATCGGAGGAGAAATCAGCGGACATTTCTACTTCAAAAAATTCAAGTATGCTGATTCAGGAGACATAGGAGCGCTGATGATGATGTCGATACTGTCCCAAACAGACAAAAAAATGAGCCAGCTAATCAAGCCATACGAAAAGTACGCGACTTCCGAGGAAATAAACTACAAAGTGCTAGACAAACCGGCCTCGATGAAAAGAATAGAAGAAGCATACAAGGGAAAAATAAAAATGAGAATAGACGGGTTCAACATAGACGCAGGAGACTACTGGTTTAACATCAGATTCAGCAAAACGGAAAATTATGTAAGACTAAACTGCGAAGCAACAAGCCAGAAAAAACTCAAACAAGCAATAGAATGGCTTTCTAAATTAATACAGGGATAATCACGCGGCTTTTTGAGGCTTTTCTTTCAGAGACCTAACTTCTTCAGAAGAAAAAACGCGCGCTGTAATCTCCTCCTTCTCAATCTCGCCAACCATAGGTTCATTATCACGGATTATAACAACATGAGAAACAAAAACCCTGTTCCTACCTGCTTCTTTAGCATTGTACAAAGCACGGTCAGCAAGAGCGAAGACAAGATTTGCAGCTTTATCAATAACAGAGTCAGGAACGTGCTCGTGAGTGCCCTTAAACGAAGCAACACCAACGCTGACAGTAATAGCAGGCCTGTCAGTAATCTTCTTCTCCAGCACAAAACGCGCGGAAAGCATTTCAACAGCCCTGCGCAAACGATCAGCCATTGCAAAACGGGCAGCAATAGGAGCACGCACGATCAAAACAAATTCCTCACCGCCGTACCTAAACAACGGGTCGCGCCTTTCCTTCTTTGACGAAAGAATGTTCACAACCTCAATCAAAGCCTCATCACCCATCTGGTGATTGTAATTATCATTAATCAGCTTAAACTTGTCCAAATCAAAAACAACGACAGAAATCTCCTCACCAAGCTCCTGAGCTTCCCGAACTATTTCCTTGACCTTTTTCATGTAAAAAGTCTTGTTAAAAATTCCAGTCATGCCATCAGTAATAGACTCCCAAGCGCGCTCAAAAAAAGACTCCTTCACATGGCTAAACGCCTGAACGCCAACCTTTGACAACAAAGACTTGCACTTATCATCAGTAAGCTTCGGATGACGCTGGACAAGCAAACTATACTCGGTAATCTCATCAGGCTTTGTAAGCCTGCGTATATCTGTCTTGATATCATCAACAGTAATCCTGCTCTTACTGAGCTGGCGCTCCGAGATCAAAGCGCGCACTTTGCTGGCAACGTCAAGCTTAATGCGCAAAACAGCATTAATCGGGTCAATAACAACATTCTTCTCCTTAAACAAGGCAACCTGCAGACTGCTGACAAGCTGAACAAGCTCATCAGCAATTTTAATGCGCTCATTCTTATCCTGAGCAAGCTCGAGATTTGAAAGTTTCTTTTCCTCCTCATCAATCAAGCCCAGCTCCTGCTGGATGACGGGGCCAAGCTGTTTAACAGCAGAACGCAATTGGTCGCTCAAAGACTTCTCACGCACCTGATGCTTGAGCAACTCCTCAGTTTTCTGCAAAAAAACAGCAATCTTATGCTTGGCTTCCTCACCAAACTTTCCCTGCGCATAAGCCTGCTGGGCCTCAGCAACCTCTTTCTGCAAAATAGACTCTCCAACAGAAAGCTGCTCCAACTCTTTCTTAACAGCCTCTTCCTCTTTCGCCACATAATCAGTGTTCTTGAAAATAGGAAAAATATCAGAACGAATCCTTGAAATAACGCTCTTAATCTCTCCGCCCCTTTGAGATTCAGCAAGCAAAGAAATAGCGTACTTGCGATGCGGATACCAAGTCTGCATTCGCGACTCAAAAGTCCTAATAATCTCCTGCTCCTGCTTTCCAAGCAACAACAAAGCCTGAGCTGTATACTCAATCTCCTCTTTATCCATGCTTTAAAAACTGGCTTTTAGTTATATAAGCCTTTCGCCAACAAGATTTATAAAGTCGCCATATACACGTCGAGATGATGGTTGCAAGAAAGAAAAAAGAATCAGCAGATGATAATACTAAAAAGCGTTCTTCAAGCAAAGACGAAACTTCAGCAGCGCACGTCCAGCCGGAAATAAACGTAGGAATGATAGGGCATGTTGACCACGGCAAAACAACACTAGTACAGACGTTGTCCGGCAAGTGGACAGACACGCATTCTGAAGAAATCAAAAGAGGGATCACAATCAGATTGGGATACGCGGACGTAACATTCTACAAGTGCAAAAAGTGCGACGGGGCAGATGCGTACGGCATACAGCCAAAATGCACAAAATGCAATGAACCAGCAGAATTCATCAGAAAAATAAGCCTGGTTGATGCTCCAGGACACGAAAGCCTAATGGCAACAATGCTCTGCGGAGCAAACATAATGGACGGAGCACTATTGCTTGTTTCAGCATCAGAAACATGCCCGCAACCACAAACAAGAGAGCACTTGCAAGCATTAGAAATTGTAGGAATTGAAAACTTAATCATCGTGCAAAACAAAATAGACCTTGTAAGCCCAGAACAAGCAACAAAGAATTACGACGAAATAAAATCATTCCTGAAAGGAACAAAATACGAAAACGCTCCAATAATACCAATGAGCGCGATACACTCAATCAATTTAGACGTTCTAATACAAACAATACAAGAAAAAATACCAACGCCAAAAAGAGACTTGAGCGCAGACCCGGTCATGTTCGTAGCAAGAAGCTTTGACATCAACAAGCCGGGAACAGCGCCTGATAAAATGGTCGGAGGAGTGCTTGGCGGCTCACTAAAACAAGGCAAACTAGTACAAGGCGCAGATATAGTGATAGTTCCAGGATACGAAGTACAAGAAAAAAACCAAAAAGTCTGGAAGCCACTAAAAACAAAGATTATTTCTTTAATGTCAGGCGGGGATAAATTCAAAGAAATAATGCCAGGAGGAAGCATAGCAATAATGACCTCACTCGACCCAAGCATAGTCAAAAGCGACAAATTAGTCGGAAGCCTAGTAGGACTAGAAGGCATGGCGCCAAAAGTCTGGTACGAACTTCAGCTTGAAACGCATTTACTTGAAAGAGTTGTGGGAGCAAAAGACAAACTAGTAGTAGACCCTGTCAAACTGAGCGAAGT
>CAZDUA010000027.1:0-31313 GCA_964508495.1 uncultured Methanosarcinales archaeon
TTTTTCTAGCTAAAGCCGTGGTGGGACAACCTGGTACTCCGCAGCCCTGGAAAGGCTGTTTCCTTACGGATTTCCCGGTTCAAATCCGGGCCACGGCGTTTCACGTATTCAACGGATTTGAACCTTGGTTCATCACGCGGAACGAAGTTCCGCGGGAACTCGGGAACGCGAGGTATCATAATATGACTTTAGCGCGTTGCCCGAGTAATCCGGGCCACGGCGTACACAACGTTTATAAAACAACAAAACAAAACTTCTAACATGCAAAAGAGGTATGACGTAATCGTAATAGGTGCAGGCTCAGGCCTTGAAATATCTTCTGAAGCAGCACAACGCGGCCTGAGAGTAGCGCTTGTTGAATCAGGCCCTTTCGGAGGAACATGCCTGAACAGAGGATGCATACCGAGCAAAATGCTAATTCACACTGCAGACATAGCAGAAGAAATACAACGTGCAAAACTATTTGGCATCAACGCGAAAATAACCGGCTTGAACTGGAAGAAAATTGTTAACAGGGTAACAACTCTCGTAGACGGTGAAGCCAAACAGATAGAACAAGCAAACAAGCACGCCAAAAATATAACCATGTACAAAACACAAGCAAAGTTTGTCGGCAGAAAATTACTGTCAGTCGGACAAGACACCATAACAGCAGACAAAATATTCATCTGCGCGGGAGCAAGGCCCAGCATACCATCAATAACAGGACTGGATAAAGTGTCATACATAACATCAGACGAAGCACTAAGACTGCAAAAACAGCCAAAACAACTCACCATCATTGGAGGAGGCTATATTGCATCAGAACTCGCACACTTCTTCGGAGCACTAGGAACAAAAGTGACAATAATACAGAGAAGCAGCCTGCTGATGAACAACGAAGACACAGAAATAGCACAACGATTCACAGAAGTGTACAAGAGAAAGTTTAACGTCATTCTCAACGCAAATACTAAGAAAGTATTCAAAAAAGGCAAAAACATGGCAGTAGAAATAGAAGTAAACGGCAACAAAAGAACAATTATCGGAGATACTTTGCTAGTCGCAACAGGAAGAACTCCAAACACGGACATTCTAGACGTAAAAGCCACAGGAGTGCAAGTAACTGACAGAGGATTCATCAAAGTAAACGAGTACTTAGAAACCAACGTTCAAGGAATCTGGGCAATAGGAGACATAGCAGGAATATACATGTTCAAACACTCAGCAAATTTAGAAGCAGCATACGCGTACAACAACGCATTTGGCAAAAAAACACCAGTAGACTACGCGGCAATGCCGCACGCAGCATTCTCATCACCACAAGTAGCAGCCGTAGGAAAAACAGAAGATGAGCTCAAACAACAAAAAACGCCATACTTGAAATCAGTCTATGAATATAAAAAAACCGGATACGGCAAAGCAATAGAAGACAACGACGGATTCGTAAAAGTACTCGTACACCCAACAACAAAAGAAATACTAGGGTGCCACATAATAGGAACACACGCAAGCATGCTCATACATGAAGTAATTGTTGCAATGAAAGCAAAACTAGGAGTAGAAGGCATCACCCGCGCAGTACACATACACCCTGCCTTGTCAGAAGTAGTGCAGAGAGCATTCAACCAAATAGAGTAAGCTTTTTAAAGCATCTAAGCCTAAATAACTGCTAAAGAGGTGATTTTAATGAAAAATACAATAATGGGAAGACTAGCATTCTATGCGGGTCTAATCGTATCAGCAGTCGCAGGCTGGATGCAAATAGGAAGAACAGGCGTAATGGTACTAGCAGGACTAGGAGTTCTCGTAGGACTATTGAACGTAACAGAAAAAGAATCGCACCACTTCCTTTTAGCAACCTTAGTCTTGATTTCAGCGGGACTAGCAATGGGAGCAATATTTGGAGGAGTATTCCAAAAAGTAATGTTCTCCTTCATAGCCTTCTCAGCGTCAGCTGCATTCATCGTAGCCCTGAAAGAAGTCTATAACATTGAAAAATCAAGATAAAACTTTTTTTATTTTATTATTTTCTTTTTCTTACAAAGATATATAAATATGCACGACAAAATCAATAGTATGAAGTGGATAATCGGGGTGGCATTGTTATTCCTAGTAGCCTGCGTTCAAACACCAGAGCCGGTATACGCGCCACCAACACAAGTAGTAATGGCAGGATGCGAAGCAACACAATATATTGGTGAAAGATGCGCAAACACCTGCGAATGCCTTAGACCAGGAGAATGTATAAACAACATTTGTTCGCTCACACAACTTGACATCGGAAAACCGTGCGTTGAAAATAAACAATGCCTATCAGGCTACTGCACAGAAACAAAAACCTGCGGCGGACCAGACGGACCAAAAACAAACTATGACTGCGAAAAACAATGCAGAGACGCCAATTACGACGGTGTAGAAGAATGTTACACGGTATGCAAGTACAGATAACTTTTTAAACGACTTATTTTCTTCACTATACAACGCCCGCGCTGGCAAAATTCGCAATGACGAATAAACCAGCGACTACGGGCCATGCCGGGGTAGTATAGTCCGGTCAAGTATTCGGCCCTCTCGCGGCTGAGACCCGGGTTCGAATCCCGGCCCCGGCATATTTTATATATCATGACACATTGGTGGCTTAAATGGACGACTCATCACTCGGACGAGAAATAGAAGTAATAAAAGGACTTGACAAGAAAGTAACAGAAGCACTAAGTTTTCTCACAGACCCAGAAAAATTATGGTATCCTAGCGATTTTCTACCGGACGTTTCACGCGAAGATTGGCACGACCAAATAAAAGAATTCAGAACAAGAGCCAAAAGCGTCAGACTGCCAATACTGGCAGTGCTAATAGGAAACACGCTTACAGAAGAAGCACTCCCAGCATACATGTCCTGGCTTAACAGAATAGAACACGTAAAAGATAAAACAGGAGCAGAAACACACCCATGGGCAATATGGACTAGAAGATGGACGGCAGAAGAAGACAGACACGGAGTACTGCTAGCAGGATACCTCGCCCTGAATCCAAATGTTGACCTGCCAGCAATGCAAAGATCACAATACGATTTAATAGCGGCAGGATTTGACTTTCACGCAGGAGCATCACCATACAACGTGCTAGTCTACACATCATTCCAAGAAAGAGCGACAAGAATCTCGCACCAAAACACTGGAATCGTTGCAGGAAAAGACGGCGACACATTTCTTGAAAAAATATGCCTTAAAATAGGAGGGGACGAGGCAAGGCATGAAGTGTTCTACAAAACCATGATGAAACACGCCTTTGACGCAGACCCAAATGGAGCCATGTTCGCTTTTGCCAAAATGATGAAGGAAAAAATAAGAATGCCCGCAGAAGCTCTCAGAGGAAGAAACGGCACAAACCTATATGACGTCTTCTCCCAAATAGCACAAGCAGAAGGAGTATACACTGCGCGCGATTATGTTGAAATAATGCGCGAGCTTATAAAATTCTGGGCAATTGAAAACAGGACAGGATTAACGCCAGAAGCACAGCGAGCACAGGAATACTTAATGAGCCTGCCCGGCAAATACGAGCGCATAGCGGGCAGAATGGAAGCTAACAGACAACCTGCGCCAATGGAACAAGTGCCGTGGGTGCGAAGAGCAATATAGCTGTTTTGTAGTCACTGATAGGTAGTAAAAACAGAAAGGTTTATATAGGGCAGACGTGTTCTAATAGCCAAACAGGGGGCAAAAATGCAAGCATTATACGACTTCATATTCGAAAAACCTGACATCAGAAAGCTCAAGAACGAGCTAAAGCAGACAGTAATATTCAACACGCTAGACAACACAGAAATAAGCACATTAACCAAGCATTTGACATTACGCCAGTTCAAAAAAGGAGAACGAGTATTCTTTGAAGGCGACCCAGGAGCAGCACTATTTGTAATATTAAAAGGCGAAGTCCAAATATCAAAGCTAACAGGAACAAAAAAAGCGATATTCGCAAACCTCGAAAAAGGAATGTTCTTCGGAGAACTAGCACTAGCATATAACACGCCAAGAACAGCATCAGCACAAGTAACACAAGACGCGCTTTTAGTAGGACTATTCAAACACGACTTTGAAAAAATAGTCAAACACTACCCAATGCTAGGAAACAAGCTCCTAAGAATAATCAACAACATTCTAGGACAGCGACTATCAGCAGTGATAGACCAGCTGTAAAACCATGAAACGCCTCCAAACAACAATAGCAGTCGGCATTCTTTTGCTTGCAATATTCGGAATACTATTATTCAAATTCTGGGCAATAGCAATAAGCATAGCAGGCGGATTCTTTCTGTACCTTTTGATAGACAAAACACTAGATTGGTTTGAAAGACGGGGAGTAAAAGGACTGCCCGCATACCTGATTTTGATTTTACTATTCAGCATAACTCTGCTCGGACTAACACTATTCGTAGCAATGCCATTCTTCGAGCAAACAGAGTCATTAATAGAAGAACTTCCCAAACTCGCAGAGAATTTTAAAAGCGAACTCTCTGACTTAACAGCCACTTTCCCAGTACTCGAAAAATATCAGGACAGCCTAAAAACAAAAGCACTCGCGAGCGTGACAAACGCATTATCAATGACAGGAACAATGCTGGGAAGCGCCGCAACAATGATATTAATAGCATTCATACTCCTTGCATCAAGACAAACACTAAGACAAAAATTCACAGAAGGAATACCAAACGAATACTTTGAAGTCACAGTCAGCATAGTACACAAAATCATAGACGAAGTACAAAACTTTGCAGTCGCAAAAGTAGTAGAAACGCTGATCGTAACAATACTCTACGCATCCGGATTCTGGGCAATAGGGCTACCAATGCCATTACTCTTTGGAGTAGTCGGAGGATTGCTCAACATCATACCATACATAGGCCCGATAATCGCAGCAGTGCCAGTAGCAATAGCAGCATACCTTTACGGCGGATACACTCTGCTAATAGCATCACTCATAGTGATGGCAATCGGACAATTAATTGACAACACAATACTGCAAACATGGCTGATATCAAAATTCGTAGACGTACACCCATTAACAGTAGTTATCATAACCCTAATTGCGGCAGAAGTAGCAGGAGTAGCAGGAATGGTAATCGCAATACCAGTCTATTCAATTGCAAAACTGCTCACAGTAGGACTTTACGATTACCTGAAATCAATCAAACGACATGAACTACTTTTAAGACAGGAAGAAAGCTACAATAAGAACAACGCCGGCAGCTACAAGCATAAGGTCAAGACCCACGTACTTGGAACCCATTAAAATGAGGCCAATAGCCAAAGCAGTAAGGCCCGCAACACAAAAGAAAACTTTCAGAACAAACCTGAGAACACGCTTTTGCACAGCTTTGACAACAGAATTAATCGAACGCTCAACTTCCTTTATGACTACATCAGCAATCGCTTCAAGCATGCTATTTCTTCTCCAAAAGCTTCAACAACACAGCGCCAGCCACAAGGCCGACACCAAACGCGATTAAAGTAGACTTCAATGGGTTCTCAGAAATATACTCGGAAGTATTCTCCTTCAAACTGCTCAACCTCTCATTCAAAGCATTAATTTGCCTCTTAAGAGCGCTAATTTCCTCAACATTCTTTGGCATAAACTCACCCCAAAATAAGACGAGAAAATAAGCATATATAAGATTTAGTGTACTGCAGTAGTTAGAAGAAAATGATTAGACAAAAAGGTGGTTATGCCCAGGCATCCTGTGTCTCAACTCGCGCAGGGTCGATCTGCTCGACCTTCACAATAACTTCGTGCCCGTCATGGTCAATCACGCGGACAGCACCCCCTTTGCCTAGTTTCTGAACAACTCTTTCCAATTCAGTTTCCCAAAACCCAGCAACCTCGCTCATAAATATGTATATAGATAATCAACCATTTATAATTTGCCATAAGAAATTATATAAAATGTTAATTAACCAAACGTAAAAGTATATAGTTTGAAACCAGAACCGTACACGTCAAAAGTTAACATATGTTTGCCGTACTCTTCTGCATCTACTAAAGTATAAAGGTCATCTTCCTTCACTTTAATCTTAGCTAATTCGTCACCATCAACAAAAACAGTAACATCAGACTCTGGGGCAGATGCAACAATGTTAACATTCTTCGCATCATATTTCAAAATAACTTTTCCTTTATCGCTTACCAGCCTAACATGGTCCTTGTCAACAAACCAAGTTCCTTCAAGATACACATCGTTAGCAGAAAGCTTTTCAGGAATGCTGTAAACAACTTCTTTTTCTCTCGGCAGCCCTTCCTCGTTGCCAAAATTACCACGCGTGAACTCATAACCCAAATAAATCTCAGGAGTGCCAATCATCCTAAAATTAACAGAAGGCGCTTTAATCTCTGAAACGCCAGAAGGAATATTGCCTTCCATGCCGAGCTTAACCATTCGCTCTTCCAACAATTCCTGAATCTTCATCTCAGCTTCCTCATAACCGCCCTCGCCAATATGATCCCAAACAACATAACCGTCAATATCGATAAGATATTTTCTGGGCCAATATCTGTTCATAAACGCGTTCCATGTTTCGTGGTCGTTGTCTAATACAACAGGATATTTGATATTCCACTTCTCAACAGCACGCTGAACATTCTCATATTTCTTCTCAAACTCGAACTCAGGAGAGTGCACGCCGATAATTTCCAGACCCTTGTCCTTGTACTTCTCATGCCATGCAGTAATGTAGGGCAAAGTGCGCTGGCAATTAATACAACTATACGTCCAAATATCAATTAGAATAACCTTCTTGCCGACAAGCTCTTTCAAAGTGATGCCCTCTGTGTTTATGTAACCAGCAATACCTGCAAGTTCAGGAGCAGGAATACCATTAGTCCTCTGCACAGCAGGAGAAACACGCTCGACGTCCTGCACCGGCTTCTGCAGGTAAATGATTGAGGCTATAACTAATCCCAATAAGACTATGAGCCAGATAATTCTTTTTTTCATCCCAGCAAAAACCTGTTGAGGAAACCAAAGCTTCCCGCAACCAACGCAAGATTATTGGTAAAGACTAGGACGCCCAAAGCAACAACCAGCAGGCCAACAACTATGTTAAAGTATTTCAGGAAAGCAGTATGCTTTTGCACCCACCCAATAAACTCCTTTGCAAAAAAGCCGGCCACCAAAAATGGAATTCCCAGACCGAGCGAATACGCCAGCAACAGGAAGAACGCATCACTGGGCATTGAGGCTGCAAGCGCGAGAATAGAGCCTAATACTGCCCCAACACAAGGCGTCCAGCCAACCGCGAACGCTGCGCCGAACACAAAACTGGCAACAGCGCGATTTCCTATCTTCGGCACTCTGAACTTGTGCTCCCTCTGCAAAAATTCAGGCTTGATAAAGCCAAGCAAGTAGAAGCCAAATAAAATTATGATAACCCCTGCAACTCTTGACAGCCATGTTTGAGCGGTGTAGGCAACATTCGACAGAATGCCATTCAATAACACGCCGATAACAGAAAACGTTGCGCCAAAGCCCAACACAAACAGGAACGTGTAACCAAGCAAACGCAATCGCGAAGCCTGCTCAACTTTTTGCCCAGCCAAAAAACCAAGAAACGCGGGTATGAGAGGCAAAATGCAGGGAGCGAAAAAACTAATTATGCCGGCAATAAAAGCAATGAAAAAAGTAGCTTCTGCCATTTACAACTTCCTCATTTCCTCAAGGAACTTGTTCTTAGTCCATGCTTCAGGACTCTTCAACACTTGCTGGCCGTCTTTCAGAACAACCTTGGTGTGCTGGTAAGCAATTTGATACTGTTGTATTAACTCATTATGCTCATCGGTTGACGCATCATCCTTGTAATGAATCTTGAAGCCAACAACATCAGGATCGTTCAACTCAGCAAAGCCAGCAACCAATTCAGGCTCTTGCGCTTTGCAAGCAGGACACCAATCGGCAGAAAACTCAAGATAAATTGTTTTTCCATCAGCAACGGCCTGGTCAAACATCGCTTTATCCCAGTTGTAATATCTCGAGACACCGCCTCCAATCAAGCCAGGCTCCATCATACGAGGATTTTCAGTCAGCTCGGCTTTCTCAATTTCTTCAGGCGTCATTCCTGCTTTCTCCATTGCTTCTTTTTCAGCTTGTTTCTCTTCCGGCGTTTCCATGTATACCTTTTCGTTTTCAGGTATGTGTGGCTGCGTCGGAGTGCACGCTAGCAGTAATATCAAAACCAATGCACATGAGATAGTCTTTTTCATGTCAGCTTTTACAAGGTCTGTAATGGTTTAAAAACTTTGTGAACTAGATTTTGCCAACCAAGTCCAAGCCGGGCTTCAAAGTCTTGCTTCCAGGCTTCCAAGAAGCAGGACAAACAAGGCCAGGATTCTTTGACACGAACTGTGCGGCCTGTAATCTGCGTAAAATCTCATAAGCAGAACGACCAATACTATTGTCATGAATATCGTAAGACTTCACAATACCCTTAGGGTCAATAATGACAGTACAACGCTGAGAAAGACCCTCATGTTCTATCAAGGTACCGTAAGCAGTGCAAATAGCCCTTGTGGGATCAGCAATCATAGGATACTTGATTTTCTTAATGGTCGGACTGTTGTCATGCCACGCCTTATGCACAAAAGCAGTATCAGTGCTGATAGAAAGAATCTCAGTATTCATCTTCTTGAATTCATCATGCATGTCTGCTAATTCGCCCAGTTCAGTAGGACAAATAAACGTGAAATCAGCAGGGTAAAAAGCAAGAACAACCCATTTTCCACGAAAATCCTTAAGACTAATTTTAACCGTCTTATTATTAACAAATGCCTCGGCTGAAAACTCCGGCGCTGGCTTTCCTACAAAAGTACTCATGTATAACACCCCATATGATTCATACTGGTAAAGAAGTACTATAAAAGAATAATTAAAAAAAAAGAAAATAAAGTTGTGCTTTTTCCTACTTACTTTTCAGTAATTAGAAGCGTCGAGGCTTGCGTTTTGCGTAGCAGTCTCGGCAGTAGACAGGTTTTCCTTCAGTTGGTTTGAAGGGAACTTTAGTCTGTGCACCACAGTCAGAGCAAGTTGCATCTGACATCTCGCGTGGAGCGCCAAAATCGTTTCCGAATCCCATGTTTTATTCACCCGGTTGTGTTAGTTATACGAGAAAGAGTCTCGATATACTAAGGATGAGGGGTATTCAGTAGTATATAAATGTATGCTTTCTGCTTATAAATCCTCCTCTCAGCAAGCTTTTTAAAGCACATATGCAGAGTGATAATAACGCCTTATGGCAACATGCGGCCGTGGCACAACTCGGTACTGCGCCGGTCTTGAAAACCGGTTTCCGAAAGGATTTCCCGGTTCAAATCCGGGCGGCCGCGTTTCACGCTTTCAACGGATTTGAACCTCGGTTCATCACGCGGAACGAAGTTCCGCGGGAATCGCGAAGACCGAGTCTTCGGGAACTCGACAAGCTCCGCTTGGTCGAGTCTCGGGAACGCGGGGTATCATAATATGACTTCCGCGCGTTGCCCGAGTAATCCGGGCGGCCGCGTATCATAAGATTAATAAAACAGCAAAAGAAGTGACTATTGGATGGCGCGCAAAGACATTTGGGAAAAAGATAAAAAGAAGTGGTACGTCTGGGCAGGATACATTTTAGCACTAATAATCCTAGGTTATGTCGGTTACTCTGTATATTATTACCTAAGCAATGTTGAAGAAATTGAAGAATTCAACGTGTGCTATGAAGACAAATGCATCAGGTCTTACCACATACACGCAGACATACACATAGACTTGTGCGGAGAAAGAGTGCTATTGCCACTAGAACACGGGCCGCTAGAAGGACCCCACACGCACAAAGAAAGAAACTACATACACTTCCATGAGCGACTCCCATATGACCCTACAACAGGACAAATACTTGACACGCTGCCATTGGAATTGGGAACATTTATGAATGAAATGGACATAATGTTTAACGATAGGTGCATATCAAAGTACTGCAACGGCAACCCGTGCCCTGACGGAAAGCCCGGAACAGTAAGAATGTTCGTCAACGGACAGCCAAACACAGAATTTGACCAATACATCTGGAAAGACAAAGACGAAATACAAATTACGTTCAACTAAAAAAAGAGGTACATAATGGTTGCAAAGAAAAAAGCGAAAAAATCAGCAAAGAAAAACGTCTGTGAGTTTTGCTAAGAAATGTCAGAAATAAATCTTCCAATAATCATAGGCGCAGCACTAATTGACGGAATAAACCCGTGCGCATTCGGAGTTCTAATATTCATGCTGGCATACCTGGCAAAAACAGCAAAAAAATCAAAAATGCTAGTCAACGGGCTCGTATACATACTGTTCGTATTCATCACATACTTTGTCTGTGGGCTAATACTACTCCCAATAATAAGAAAACTCGCAGGATTCTCAGTAGCATCATATTACGTAATAGCGGCGGTAGTAGGAATAGCAGGACTGCTTGAAATCAAAGACTATTTCTGGTATGGCAAAGGATTCAGCTTAACGATATTTCCATCAGGAGCAGAGCGCATAAAAAGATATGTCAAGCACGTAAGCGGTTCGCCATTCGCGGCAGCATTCCTGGGAACATTCGTCGCACTCGTAGAACTCCCATGCACAGGAGCAGTCTACCTTGCAGTACTCGCGTTAATGTCAATGAGCGGAATAACAGTAGGCAACATAACCTTCCTTGCAATTTACAACCTTATCTTCGTACTCCCGCTGGTGCTGATACTCTTTTTTGTTTACAGAGGAATTCACTGGCAGCACTTTGAGAACTGGAGAAACAAACACAAAGGAATGATGAGACTATTCACCGGCGTGCTTTTAATCATACTATCCGTTTGGATGATAGAATTCACGTTCACAGAACAAAGAATCGCAATGCCAAAATACACGCTAATGTCTTTAGTAATTCTGTTGGCGCTTCTTGCAATAGTAATGTTTGCAAAACACATAATTGAAAAAAACCATCATGACTGAACTCACAAAAAAGAAATGCGAGCCCTGCGAAGGAGGAGTGCTGCCTTTATCAGGAAAGGAAATTAACAAATTACTGCCAAAAGTCAAAGGATGGAAACTAGTTAACGGAAAATTACACAGAACCTGGAAGTTTGCCGACTTCATCGAAGCAAGCGCGTGGCTGGAAAAAATAAAATTTCTAGCAGAGGCAGAAGGCCACCATCCAGACATACACTGGTATTGGAACACAATAACACTTGAATTAATAACACACTATATCAAAGGACTAAGTGAGAACGACTTCATACTCGCAGCAAAAATTAACGAGCTAAAATGAACAACAAAACACTCGCAGTACTAAACTTGCTGGCATTAGTATTGATGTATTTGGGATTCATACCCTACAACGGGGAGATAGCACAAGTACTCGTACTGGTCGTAGCAATACTGCTGTTAATGAAAAAATAAAACTGGCATCAAAATGTGGCAAACTGGAAAAAACGGAGATACTGAAATATACATCTGCAGAGATGAAGGAGTTAGATTTGAAATCTACAAGTCCCCGCAAAAATTAGAACTAATAGTGCGCGGTTCGCCAGAAAACTCAATTTATTACTTCAATTTTACGGGCAGAGGCGCAAGAGACCAGAACAATAACTATATCGATGATAAACTTGTAGAAGAAAAAGTAAAACTAATGCCGGAGAAAGACACACTGCCGGCAGACATAACAAAAGTAATGCTCGCAGTAAAAGCAAAACCTAAAGAATTGCCTATCGAGCCAGTTTGATAAGCGCATTGGCTAATTTCTCACTATCATGACGGATAATCTCGGCAGCAGAAATAACGTCTCCTGTTACAAGCTTAATGCCTGCTTTCTTTATTGCGGGTTCATCAACATTAACGGGAAATTGGTTCTGGTCAGCATACTTCTTCAGTAAAGCAGAACTGCCCTTTCCAGTATTACACAAAATAAAATCAGGACTGCCACCATACTTGATAATTTCGTTCAAAAAGTCAGACGCTTTAAAGCCAGTGGTCTCGCCAAACTTCGTCATAACATTACAAACATAAACTTTCTTTGCTTTAGACTTCTTCAAAGCCTCAGGAATACCTTTAACAAGCAAATTAGGAACAATGCTTGAGAATAAATCACCAGGACCAATAATAACCACGTCAGCCTTCAAAATAGCATCAACAGCCTCGGGATTTGCCTTTGCTTCAGGAACAAGCCAAGTTTTCACAATACGCAAGTTAGGATCGTGCAAAGGAACATCAATATTAGTTTCTCCTCTTATCTTCTGACCATTCTCAAGTTCAGCATTAACATGACAATTATCCAAAGAAACAGGCAAAACGCGGCCTTTAATTCTCAGAATTCTTGATGCCTGCTTGATGGCTTCTGCCTCGCTGCCAGTAACCTCTGTAAGCGCTGTTAAAAACAGATTGCCAAAAGAATGGCCCTGCAAACTACTATGTTCATCAAATCTAAACATGAATAATTGCCTAAGAACATCATCACTCTCATCAGCTAAAGCGATGAGGCATCTTCTTACATCGCCAGGAGGCAAAATACCGAACTCGTCACGCAATAACCCAGTGCTTCCGCCACTGTCAAACATGGAAACAACAGCGCACAAATTATCAACTTTGTTCTTAAGACCACGAAGCACAGTAAAACTACCTGTTCCGCCGCCAATAACAACAACGTTCATATTTTCACAAACTCCTGAGTCTTTTCTTTCAACGCCTTGAATTCATCCCACGCCTTTCTAAAACCAGGATTAATATTTGCCGATTTCTTAAGCTCTGCTTCCAACTTCTTAATCGTCCAAAACTCGCCCTTTTCAACTTCTTCTGCGTCAATTGTAATATTCTCTTTGAAATCCTTAACAGCAAAAAGCGTGATAAGAACCCTTTCATTCCCATCATGATTGCCAAACCTTATGATTTCCTTCAAATGCCTGCCAGAAACACAAGCGCCAAGCTCCTCATGCAGTTCACGCTCAGCAGTTTCCTTATAAGTTTCACCACTCAATACGTGTCCAGACAACGAACCTTCCCAGCAATTCGGATACATATCTTTGGACGCAACACGCTTCTGCATGTATAAACGGCCATCAGGATCAAACAAGAAAACAAAGACAATGCGGTGCAGCAAGCCCTTTTTGTGAACTTCAGTCCTGCTAGCTCTTCCCACTATTTCATCATGAGCATCAACGATATTCAACTCCTCTTTCATTGCACGAACTGAAGAACCGGAGTATATAATCTTTTTCGCCAACACAACCTTTTTAAACAACCAATAAAATAAACAAAACAATGGTCTTAGCACTAATACTACTATCAGTCTTCATAGTCAGCCTTGTATCATTCGTCGGCGTTCTAACGCTATACGTCAGACCCAAACTACTTGACAAAATACTATTCGGACTAGTCAGCTTTGCAGCAGGAGCGCTGCTTGGAGCGGCATTCCTCGACCTTTTACCAGAAGCACTAGAACGAACAGGCGGACCAGTATTCGTGTACGCGCTCATAGGAGTCCTCACATTCTACATTATAGAAACATTCCTCTACTGGTACCACTGCCACTATGGGCACCACCATCACCACCATCACCATCCAATCAAACCATTCGCATGGCTGAATCTTATTGGAGACGGAGTACACAATTTCGTTGACGGAATGATAATCGCTGCAGCGTACCTCGTCAGCGTTCCAATAGGCATAACCACTTCACTCGCAGTCGTCCTGCACGAAATCCCACAGGAACTCGGAGATTTCGGGATACTCATATACGGCGGAATGAAAAAAGGAAAAGCACTATTCTTCAACTTCCTATCTGCACTAACAGCCGTACTTGGAGCAATATTCGTCTACTTCTTCAGCACAACAGTAGCAAACATCAGCGAATTCCTCGTACCATTCGCAGCAGGAGGATTCATCTATATCGCATCAGCAGACCTGCTACCAGAATTACACAAAGAAAGAAACATACAAAAAGCATTCACACAATTATTCTTCTTCCTTCTCGGAGTAACAATAATATGGATAATGACGGAAATAGTGCACTAAATAGGTAGAAAACATTAAAAAGCCCGTTTGGCCTTATTCTATAAAATCAGAGGTGATTATATGGCAAAAGCAAACAATTTGGAATGGATAGCATGGATAATAGTGCTCATCGGTGGATTGAACTGGGGTCTAGTAGGATTCTTTAATTTCAACCTGGTAACCACTCTATTAGGAACAGGCATGGGCGCAAGAATAGTCTACGATATAGTGGGCATTGCATCAGTATACGGCGCATGGCTGCTGTTCGGATACGCAAAGAAACATAAATAATTCTTTTTTTCTTATTTTTTCTTATATTCTAGAATTAAACATCAATCATTTCTATTTCAATGTTGAGACCTTCAGGCAAAGCTGAACAAGTTCAGCGAGCCTTCGGTTTGAATACAAAGACTTAGAATACGTTTTAAACGTCGATCATTTCAATTTCAATATTCAAACCTTCAGGAATAGGAACTCTCATAACCAATCGCAAAGCTCTCTCGTCCAAGCCAAGGTCAATCAAACGCTTGTGAACACGCATTTCATAACGTTCCCAAGTAGAAGTACCCTGACCACACGGAGAACGACGAGTTGCAAGTTTTAAACGTTTTGTAGGAAGAGGAATCGGACCGCGCATATCAACACCGGTCTTGTCAGCAATGTCTTTAATAAAAGCACACGTCTGATTGAGCTTATCAATATCCACGCTCGCCAGCTTAATCCTTGCTTTTTGCATGTTTCAGTTCACGAAGATTCTTAGGTCTTCGTGATTAATTAATGGAAAATAAAAAAATTATTTCTTGACTACGTCGATGCACATACCTGCAGCGACAGTGTTACCTGAGTCGCGAACTGCGAACCTGCCCAAAGGCGGGAACTCCTTGACTTTCTCAATGACCATAGGCTGGATAGGCTTGATCTTCAAGACACAAGCATCACCGTTCTTGACAAAGTCAGGGTGGTCTGCCAAAGTCTCGCCAGTTGCCGGGTTAATCTTCTTAACAATCTCGGTAATCTGACAAGCAACCTGAGCAGTGTGAATGTGGAACACAGGCGTGTAACCAACAGTCACAACAGTCGGATGGTTCAATATGATTACGTTTGCTGTGAACTCAACAGCAACAGTTGGCGGGTTGTCAACAGGACCAATAACGTCGCCGCGAGCGATGTCCTTCTTCTCAACACCTCTTAAGTTGAAACCAACGTTGTCACCAGGCTCTGCTTCAGTCATTTGCTCATGGTGCATCTCAATGGTTTTAACTTCGCCAGTAATACCAGTGCCAGTCCTTCCCGGCATAATAATAACTTTCTGGCCAACCTTCATAATACCAGTCTCAATCTTACCAACTGGAACTACACCAATACCAGTGATGTTGTAAACGTCCTGGATTGGAAGTCGTAAAGGCAAGGTTGTAGGCTTCTGAGGCGGTTTCAAATTGTCCAAAGACAGGAGTAAAGTAGGACCCTTGTACCAAGGCATGTTGCCAAGCTGTTTGACAACGTTCTCACCAGGGTAAGAAGCTATTGGAATAATTTGGACATCATCAATCTTGTAACCAACGCTCTTCAACAAGTCCTGAGCTGCCTTTTTTGTAATCTCGAACTTTGCCTGATCGTACTTGTTCAAGTCCTGCTTGTTGCAAGCAACAATAATCTGTTGAACACCAAGCGTCTTACACAAGAAAGCGTGCTCTTTTGTCTGAGCTTGCACTCCCTCTGAACCAATAACGATAACTGCAGCGTCTGCCTGAGAAGCACCAGTGATCATGTTCTTGATAAAATCACGGTGGCCAGGCGCATCAATTATGGTAAAATCAAATTTAGGCGTCTGGAAGTTCTTGTGAGACAAGTCGATTGTAATACCACGCTCTCGCTCTTCCTTCAAGTTGTCCATGACGAAAGCAAACTCAAAACCTGACTTTCCAAGCTCTTGAGCTTTCTCCTTAAGCTTACGCATAGTCTGCTCATCAACAGTACCTGCATCAAATAACATTCTACCGACTGTTGTGGACTTACCGTGGTCAACGTGACCAACGAATACGATATTCATGTGTGGTTTTCCTTTTGCCATATGATTTTACCCCTCCTTATTGCATATATTATAAGGTAATCAAAAAAGTCAAGTGGTGGTTTATAAACGTTTCTGTTTTTAAGACGGTAAAACGTATACTCGACAAAAAAGATCGTCACCAGACTAGTACGGCAAAGATTTAAGTAAAAACAATCCAGTTTTCATTTAAAAAGAGGAGACTCATGAAACGGTGGCTAATTTTACTGCTTCTAGTTATTCCCATAGCACAAGCAAAAGGGTACAACACGTACCTATTGCCCTTTGAAGAAGAAGTAGACTATCGCCAGCGCATATCTTTTCCACACATATATCCCGGACAAACCATAACTTCAGAAGACAGATTTCTAGAAGACCCGCTAAGACCAGGAAGCAGCACAGTAAGATGGACAGAAAAAGGAAGCTACAGCATAAACCTCGACAAAATACACCTTCTGAGAAAAGACTACGTGATGATAATCCGAAGCAGAAAAGGACCAGACATCAGAATGCTGCCATTCGAAACCACTAAAATTTATTTAGAGCCGGACTACTATAAAATAAGATACGGCAAAGAAACATTCACCGTTTGGCTAGCAAGGTATGCGGATTAAGCTCCCAACATACCTGCGGTCAAGCCTTTACGCTGAACAATTTGCTGAATAACCCTAGGCATGAGCTCAGCAGGCAATTTCTCAAAAGTTTGATCAATAAGCGAAGAGCTACCCCTTCCACCAGTCGCAGAACGCAAGTCACTGCTCCAACCAAGCATTTCACCAACAGGAAGCTTTGCCTTAACCATCGACAAATTACCTTCCTGAGTAAGCTCTAAAACCTGGCCACGCTTGTTCATAACAAGCTTTGTAATATCACCAGTAAACTCAATAGGAGCCTCAATCAAATGAGTTTGAACAGGCTCGAACATGACAGGACCAGCATTCATCATTCCAATCTTGATACCCTCACGAACAGCAGGATAAATCTGCGCAGGACCACGGTGAATAGCGTCCTCGTGCAATTTTGCATCAACCAAAATAACCTTGACACCAACACAAGGCTCACGGGCAAGAGGGCCACCCACCATTACTTGCTCGAAACCTTCTAAAACAAGCTCAATACATTCCGGCAACTGAACGTTACCTCTGGTTTTTTCTAGCAAAATGTTGCCATGGAAAACGTGCTTTACAGACAAAGCCGTATCGTTATCCCAACCAGCAGCAACAAGCTTGTCACGCATTGCTAAATCTTTCTTTTTCACACGCCCTTCAGGAATCTCGTCATTCCTAATCAGCTCACGAATATTAGGCTCTAACGGCTCAACAATAAAGAACAACCTGTTATGCTTGTTAGGAGTCTTACCCTCGGATTCAGGGGCCTTCCTTGTAATAGTCTCCCTGTAAGTAACAATAGGAGGAGACGTCTTAATCTTAACACCCTTCTCAGTAATAATTCTATTCTCAATAATTTCCAAGTGAAGTTCGCCCATGCCATGCAACAAGTTCTCACCAGTCTCCGGGTTAATCTCGATCTTAACAGATGGGTCTTCCTTACCGACCTTCTTCAAAACTTCAACAAGCTTAGACAAGTCCTGAGGTTTCTCAGGCTCGATAGCTTTAGTAATAACTGGCTCAAAAATATGCTTAAGCTCCTCAAAAGGATGGTCCTGCTCAAGCGTAATAGTATCTCCCGCATTACCGGAAACTCCGGCAACAGCTAAAACGTTACCAGCAGGAACTTCCTCAAAAATCTCTGGCTTAATACCCTGGTACATGAAGACAGTAGAAACACGCTGCTGTTGTTTCGCATTATTCAGCCAGACCTGCAAACCATCACGCATGGTGCCACTATACAATCTGCCAGCAGAAATTTCTCTTCCAGATTTAGGCTCGATCAAAATTCTTGTAATAACAAAAGCAAGTTTGCCAGCAGCATTACAAGTCATCAAATCCTTGCCCAAAGGAGATTCCAAGTCGCCCTTCCAAATCTTAGGAATACGATAAATCTGCGCTTCAGCAGGGTTAGGCAAATGCTTAATGACCATATCAAGAATAACTTCGTGCAAAGGACACTTCTCCCAAACAAACTTCTCACGCTCTTCATCCTGCAATTCATAAATTTTGAGAATATCCTTGAAATTAACATTCTTCTTCTGCATGTACGGCAGGCTCAAAGCCCAGTTGTCCCTGGCAGAACCAAAAGCAACACTGCCATCCTGAATGTTCACTTTCCACTTCTGCTTAAAATCAGTCTCAGCAATCTGCTCAATAAGCTGGTTGAACTGCGTGATAATCTCAACAAAACGCTTCTGCATCTGATCAGGAGTATACTGCATCTCCTTGATAAGACGATCAACCTTGTTAATGAACAAAACCGGCTTAACACGCTCTCGAAGAGCCTGCTTCATAACAGTTTCAGTCTGAGGCATAATACCTTCCGATGCGCAAACAAGAACAACAGTACCATCAATAGCCCTCATGGCTCTGGTAACGTTACCACCAAAATCAACGTGGCCCGGAGTGTCAATAAGATTAATCAAATAATTACTACCATGAAAATCGTGCACCATTGAAACGTTAGCAGAATCAACAGTCATAAGGCGTTCTTGTTCATCAGCATGCTGCCAAGTCGCCATGCCCTTGTCTAATTCTCCGGCAGCGGCCTCAGACATAAAACCAGCAGCGGCAAGTAAGTTATCAGTAAAAGCAGTTTTGCCATGGTGAATATGAGCAGACGTGGCAATATTTCGGATTTTTGTCTGATCATGAGACATCTTCTTCATCAAAGCAATCTTTTCTTCAGACGTCGCCATTTATTTCACCTTTCTGTACAACAAAGCTTCATCAACTCTCTGATAAGGGTGCAATTCATTCTTGCCAAACCAAATATCAATCTCGCGCTTGGCAGAATCAATAGAATCACTCGCGTGGATTAGGTTTTGGATCGGTCTTCCAGAAACATCAGCAAGACCATAGCTATCAAACGCAAAATCGCCCCTGATAGTTCCCGGAGCCGCCTTGCTTGGAGCAGTATCACCAACAATAGTTCTAACTTTGTTAATAACATCATGGCCTTCAAGACAGATTGCAACAGTAGGAGACATTGTAATAAAATCAATTAGCTGTTGTCGGATTCTCTGGCCGATGGCCTTAGAGTCTTCGCTCAATTTAGCGCCCTTTGACTCAGCAGCCTTCTTCGCTTTCTCGCCAACACTCGTCAGCCAAGCTTCATCATCAGCATAATGCCTGCCGGCAGTATCTTTAGACGCGTAACACATTTTCAAACCGATAATCTTGAAACCAGTACGCTCAAACCTAGAAATGATTTCTCCAATCAAAGCGCGCTGAACGGCATCCGGTTTCAACAAAACAAGAGTTCGCTCAATCATTTAACGCCGCCCTTTTCATAAGCCTTCGTCCATTTCATAAAACGAGGAGTCCTGCCAAGCTTAAGCATATTTTTTTCGCATTTCATAGTGCAAAAGTTCAAAATACTGCCGTCCTTCTTGACATACATCGTACCAGTGCCAAGCTCAATGTGAGTCTTGCAAAAAGAACACTTAGCCATCTTACGCGCCTCCCCTTCCAGACTTGTTCAAAGGACGAGCCTCGATTTCAGTCTCTCTTAACATCAAAATATCATCTTTTTGGACAGGACCCTTAACGTTTCTTCTAAGAATCTTATCCTTATCACGGCCGTCCAAAACACGGCATCTCACTTGAATAGCTTCTCCTCTCGTTCCAGTCCTGCCAATAATTTCCTCAACACGAGCAGGAACAGCAAAAGAAAAACTAACACCGGCAGCCTCCTGCCTCTTAGGAGCTTCCGGCCTGCCCTTTGCTACAGGGGCTGGCATTTCCACAACTTTCTTCTTAGGCTCGCCCATATTCTCAACCCATCTTTGACTTCAATTCTTCAATAATCTTCTTAGCATCGCCCTCAGCAATAACCGCGATAGCACTAGTAGGAACACCAATGCCGGCAGCAGTGCCAAGCTCTTCCTTGCTGTTAACCTGAATGCAAGGAATGCCTTTTTCTTTAGCAAGAATTGGCAAGTGCATGACTATCTCTGCAGGTTGAACGTCCTTAGCATACGCGACCAACTTTGCAGTGCCACGTTCCAAAGCTTTTGTAGCCTCGTTAACGCCCTTCTTAACCTTGCCCGTATTCTTAGCAACTTCGATTGCTTCTAATGCTTTTTGAGTTACATCATCTGCCATATGAATCCTCCAGGAGAACATCTCCCTCATTCAGCCGTTAAAACGGCTTCATCAATCATAGGTTAAATAGGAAAAGTCTATGGGTGGTTTATAAAGATATCGCTCGAAACTATTATAATATAGCAACACGCAGATATTAGCATGCTAGAACTATCACTAATAATAGTCTCCCTGTTCGTTCTCGCAGTAGCATCATACGTTGACTTGCGCATACTCGAAGTGCCAGACTGGCTGAACTATGCGGGAATAGCAGCAGGAATAGGAATACATTTGATATTTTCTTTGCAACAATGGAATTGGTGGCCGATAGCATCATCACTGATAGGGCTAGGAATTGCTTTTGCACTTGCATGCCTAATGTTCTACACAGGACAATGGGGAGGTGGAGATGCTAAATTATTGATGGCACTCGGAGCACTAATTGGATTTGAAGCAGACAAATTTTCTTTTGGCGCAAGTTTCTTGATTAATCTGGTCTTTATTGGAGGAGCATGGGGATTAATCTGGACATCAGGACTCGCAATCAAAAACATAAAAACCTTCTGGAAAACATTCAGAGAACTCTCGCACCAAGGAAAATACAAAAGATTACGAATACTGACGATGATAACTGCAGTTCTGCTGATAATTGCATCATTCATGCTTCCTGAATTCCAAATGGAAATACTAATTGTTGCATTAATCAGCTACGCACTGTGCTATCTCACAATATTCGTCAAGTCAGTAGAATTGTGCTGCATGCACAAATGGGTAACACCAGACAAACTAACAGAAGGAGACTGGCTGTTAAAACCAGTCAAAACAGGAAAAACAACACTACAGCCACCAAAACTAGGATTGGAGAAAAAACACGTTGCACTCCTGAAAAAATTATACGCGCAAAAGAAAATAGACAAAGTACTCGTCAAATACGGAATACCATTCGCGCCGGCATTTTTACTAGCATTCATCGCGACTCTGATATTTAACAATATCATATTGTCACTCTTAACTCAAATGTAACGACAAAGGTTTATAAGTTAACAAACAAAATAATACATCATGCCATTAGAATATGAGTTCATAGTCATGATAGGACTTTTAACCATGTTCTCAATAGTGGCAGTCATTCTAAAAACATTAAGAGCCAAAGTTTTTCAGATTTAAGGAATTCTACGCAAAAACTTAATCCTGTAATCTTCCTTTGCCATTTCTTTAGGCTTTTCCAACTCAATAGGCTTTGGCTTTTCCTTCTCGAACAAGCCAACATTCTTAGTTTCGTCCTTGATGCTCTTTTCTAAATCAGACAACTCGTCTTCATCAGCAGCCTTGGGATTCCAGCCAACCTCCACATTATCATTCTCAAAACGAGGAATAACGTGCACCATCGCATGATTGTGCCTCTGGCCAGCAGTAGGACCGTTCTGCACCAAAACATTAGTGCCCTGAGCGCCAAGACTCTCAAAAACAGCAACGCCAACCTTGTTAGCAACCTTAAACAAGTCTCCAACAACAAAATCAGGAATAGCCTCAAAAATAGGAGCGTGAGCCTTAGGCAAAACAATAACGTGGCCAGGAGCAACAGGCTCAGGACTAATCATGGCAAATACTTTATCATCCTCAAACAACAAGTTAGCCTTCTTATGCATCAACTCGCAAAAATTACAATCACTCATTTGCCACCCGTTAAGAATTCAGCGATTTCGTCAAGCTTGCCCTTGGCAGGCTTTTGTTCTGGCTTGGTCTCTTTCTTTTCTTCCTTCTTCTCCTCTCGTTTCTCAGGAGCAATAGGAGGCTTTGCTTCAATGCCAAACTGCTTGGCAACACTAACGGCGAGCTTATTAGAAAGTTCACGCATGGATTTTTCATCAGTTTTAATGGTCTTTGGCTGCAATGCAATACCATCATCCGGCTTGCGCGGAATAACGTGAAGCAAAAAATGAGGAGCGCGCTGGCCGGCAGCAACCCCATTAGCAACAAAAATAGAAGTACCATCAATCTTCAAAGCACGAATCAAAGCATGACTCAACTGCTTAGAAATCATTCCAAGGTGAGCAACAAGCTCCTCGCTCATCTGAGGCATAATGGAAACATGCTCTTTAGGAACAACTAAAATGTGGCCTGAAGCTCCAGGATTAATATCAAGAACTGCAACTAACTTATCATCCTCATACACCTTCTTCGCAGGAATCTTGCCAGAAGCAATATGACAAAAAACGCACTGCTGTTCCTCATTAGCCATAAAATGTACGAGAACAGGGGTGTATAAAAAGATTCGCCTACCAAAAACTATTTAAATGCAACAAAGCACTTTATACGAAAAAGAAGGTGAACAATGGGCTTATTTACATCACGCAAAGCAATAACGCCATTAGTTGCAACAATCCTTCTCGTCGCATTCTCAGTAGGCCTCGGCGCGCTAGTAATGAGCTGGGGAGAAGAATACATAGAAGAAAAAGCAGAATTCGTACAAGGCACAGCAGAAGTCAAATCAGGATGCGACGCAGCACACATAGAAGTAATCAAAATCTCAGGACAACCACAAGCATGCTTCGGACCAAGCGGAATACAACTGTGGATAGACAACGGACCGGACGTTGATTTGTACAACATACATGCAAGAATAGCAGGAGCAAATGGAGTAGATGTAGTGGAAGAAATACTTGAAGAGCCATTATTGAAATCAAACGCAGCAAAAACAACAATCACATACAACCCTGCAATTTCACCAGTATTACAACTCAAGCTGACACCAAAACTCTGGACAGGAAAAGACGTGGCAATCTGCGCGCAAAGCGCGACGACACTGGAAAGAATCCAGCCTTGCTAATTAAAAATACCGAAAACCCAATTCTTCAGCCTTTCAGGATTCTTCTTAACGCCCAACTGCTCGAGAAGCCAATTATGCATTTGAGGAACAGAAAGCCTTGGCTGAACAAACAAAACAATCGCGTTTCTCCTTTCATTACAGAAATTCTTAGAACAAAACTTTCCATCAACAACCTTATTAGTCAGAGAAAGCACGTTATTACTGCTCTCCGAAACTTCAAAAGCAGACTGCAAGCTAACATCATGATTAAAAGTCGCACTATCAGCAACATTAACAAAACGAGTGCCAACCTTATTCTTCACAAGATGATTATCATTCAAGAAAACCCTTGTAGAATTCTCAACATAAACACCAATATTATAGTGCATCAAACGACAACCAGAAATTGTAACGTTAGAAGATTCTATGATTGAAATTCCCCTTCCACCAGACCAACTCTTCAAAACAGCACCATTGCAGTTTATGATGATGTCATTTCCAGAAACAACAATTCCATCACTGACATAATACACATCAGTACAAAACTCGACAGACTTGTCTATCAACAAGCCATCTTCAGGCACTACACACGCTAATACTGATGGCATTAGCAATAATACGATCCAATACTTCATCTCTTTGTGATTCGCCGTAAAACTATGAACGCAACAAGGTATAATATGATATAAATTAACAATTTAGTTGACAAAGAAAGTTTTTCTTTTTCAGCAACAATCTCTTCAGGCGGTTCTTCAGCCAATTCCGTTTCAACCTCTTTCTTAGCTTCCTCAATTATCTCATCAGCAGACTTAACAGGCTCCTTAACTTCAGGAACAGGTGAGGCAGTTTCACAATCAGAATCAGTCTGAGCAGAACACTTCTTGCTACAATAAAAATCGCCAGACTCGCACACGTTCATATCACGATGCTCATTACAAGCATTAACCTCGCAAAACGCACGCTCAATCTCCTTATTTCCAAGAATCACAGTATTATACTTGCTGCTAATCGCAGAAACAGCCAGCTGGAAACTCTTATCGCTGTTATCTTTAATGATATTCTCATAAGAATCAAGCATGCGAATGCCAATCCTGTTCTTCAAAAACGCATTATCCTCAATCAAAGAATTCGTGACGTTTTTCAAATACAAGCCCTGATTAAAAGTCACAATATTACAATTCCTGATCGTAATCCCATCAACATTCTCAGCCTTTACTCCAATCTCACTCTGGCCGACAATACCACGTAAAACAGCAGTAGAACAATCAAGAATAACCTTGTCTGCTGCGATTGTTATGCCATTAGGAATGTCGTGAGTGGTGGAACAAAATGTTGTGCTCTCAGTAATTGTCATCCCATCAGTTGCTTCGATACATTCAGCTACAGCGAACGATGCTAATGCCAATAAAATTAGGAGCCACTTCATTTTTTATCCCAAAAAACAATTATTACAGGAAGAATTATGAAAAACAGCACTGCGCCAAGAACCCCAACAATCCAATCAAAACCATTCTCGTAAAAATAAATCGCCCAGAATCCGTAAGGCAGAACGATCAGAGGCAAAAGAAAATCCTTGACAGTATAATGCCGGGCAAACACATCTTTTTTCATATTTTTCACAACAATCATTCAATGTTAAAAGTTTTTCTACTCTACAAACCTTACATCATCAACAATACCATCAGCATTACGGTCTAAACCCTCTACCACGCGAGCCATTACCTTAGGATCAACAGAGTTGCCCTTTGCGAGTTCGCCAAAATACTTGAAAAAAGCAAGAGTAACCGCCCTTGTACCAGCATAACGCTTGCCAGCAACAACAATAATCCACTTCTTGGGATTAAGAGGATTCTTGACTTTAACAATAATGCCGCACTCGTCAGCATGATACACTTTACCAGATACTTTGCTGACAATAGCCCAGTTCTGGTCTTTATCAAAATAAATTGGCAACTGCTCGTTAACCTTCTGAGTGACCATGTTAACAACAGGACCGCCAATCAAAACCATGTTCTTCTGCAAGTCCTCAGAACGCACTTCAGTGTCCAAACGCACGCTCAACTCATCAAGATGAGTCAGAAAAGTGCCTAAGAACAAAGACAAATCAATACCATAATAGCCATCACGAGAACGTGCCATATCAGGACCATGCGGGTCAGGACTGCCGACAATAATAACACCATTAAACTCGCCGTTTTCGATAATTGGAGACAGGAATTCAACCGGCTGAGTCTTAAGACCAGGCACTTTATGAGCTACGGTAAACTCCTTCAAAGCAAACACAAAAGCAGGCGCAGAAGGAGCATAAACATTAGCAAGAGTGCCATGGACTTCTATCTTTTTAACGACCTCAACAAGCCCAAATTTTTCCAAATTACGAATATGATAGTACACCCTCTGCTCGTGCACTCTCAAACGCTTGGCAAGCTCCCTAGGGTAAGAAGGCGTAGAAGCTAGCTCCCGCAATATACGCTGGGCTAAATCAGAACTGGCAGCCTTAACCTGCTTGTCAGACATAGACTTGGCAGGCAGGCTCACAACAGCGTTCTTTTTCTCGTCTATAACTAGCATATTAGACCATTACAAACTAATTTTTAATAGTATTAAAAGAATTTTAGTAAAGCTTATATATAAGCTTTTCCTAAAAAACCCTATGGAAGACACAAACGACGACAGCGAACTCTACACAGAGTATACTGCAGGATAATGCAATGTGCGGCATTCTAGGATATCTCGGACTACGCGATGGAACCCCAATAGTACACGAAGGCCTAAAAGCACTAGCGTACAGAGGCTACGACAGCTGGGGAATGGCAGTCCATGGCAATGAACACGTCACAATCCAAAAAGGCGTAGGAGACATTACAAAAACAACGCCTATTTCTATCAAAAGCAACAGAGTAATAGGCCACACGAGATGGGCAACACACGGCGGAGTAACAGAAACAAATGCCCACCCGCACACAAACAAAGACAAAACAATCTCAGTAGTCCACAACGGAATAATTGAGAATTATACGGAGCTGAAAAAAGAGCTTGAAAAAAACGGCCACACTTTCGCAAGCCAAACAGACACAGAAGTAATACCACACTTAATAGAATTTTACATGCGACAAGGACAAAAATTTGAGCAAGCATTCAAAAGCATGCTCTCACGCCTGGAAGGCAGTTATGCAATCCTTGCGACCCATACAAAAGACACAGGAATAATGTTTGCAAGAAACGGCAGCCCAATGGTTCTTGGACTAGGACAAAACGAGTATTTCGTAAGCTCAGACATACCGAGCTTTTTAGCACACACAAAAACAATCGTACACTTAGAGGATGGTGACTACGGAAAAATAAGCAACACAGTAAGCATTTACAATAAAGAAAAAACAGTGGACAGACAACCAAGCACAGCACATTGGGACATCGAAGTTGCGAAGAAAGGCAATTATCCGCACTTCATGATAAAAGAAATCAACGAACAACCAATAACAATAAGAAAATCACTCAACCAGCAAAAAGAACACATAAAACAAACAGCAAGCCTGCTCCAGAACGCCTCAACCGTGTATCTGGTAGGCTGTGGCACCAGTTTCAATACTTGTGCCACGGCATCTTACCAGTTCAGCAAGGCAGGAAAACAAACAATACCCGTACTCGGGTCAGAGTTTACACAACACGTACCATTCTTAGACAAGAAAACTGCAGTTATCGCAGTCAGCCAGAGCGGAGAAACAGCAGACATCATTGATGTAGTAAAAGCATCAAAAGCAAAAGGCGCTGTGGTCATTGCTATCGTTAATGTTCTAAGTTCAACACTAGCGCGCACTGCAGACATCGTAATACCAATGAACTCAGGACCAGAACTATGCGTTCTAGCAACCAAATCATGCACTTCAACACTCGCAATATTACACTTGCTTGCTTTCACGTTATCAGGAAAAGACCCAGCAGTACTATTAGAAGCAGCAGATGCAGCATTACACGTGCTAAGACAACACATGCAAACAATGCCAGAACTGGCAAAGAAAATAGCGAATACTCAAAACATGTTCACAATAGGCAGAGGAGCATTATCACAGACAGCACGCGAGGCTGCACTAAAAATCAAAGAAGTATCTTACATACACGCAGAAGGAATGCCGGCAGGAGAACTAAAACACGGAAGCATAGCACTAATAGAAGAAGGAACACCAGTCATAGCGTTCGCAGACAATGAAACACGCGCACTTACAACATCAAACGCAATGGAAGTAAAAGCTCGCGGAGCATTCGTCATCGGCGTTGACAGCAAGCCAAACCCAGCATACGACTTCCATATACAAATACCAGACTTGGACGACGCAACACCATTACTCGCATTATTGCCAATGCAATTACTATCATACTATTTAGCACTAGAACGCGGATGCGACCCAGACAAACCAAGAAACCTGGCGAAATCAGTGACGGTCAGATAATTCTGCGCAAAACAAAACATGGCACTTGCTAGATTTGGAATAATTATAGAATTAAGAGAAACGCGGCCAAGTGTTGATTCTTTCCGAACCTCTCACTCGCGCGACATTTGTTCAAGAACTTCTCCAAGACGTTGTATTTCTTCGCCATAGCGTGCCCAGTCTGCATCGCGGAGTGCTTGTTGAGCTCGATCATAATGTTCTTTGGCTTGCTGGATGAGGTTTTCTTCAGCCACCACACTTTCCGCTCTTACTGCTTGTTTCGGTGGTGCTCTGCCAAAGATGGTTGCGAGTGCTTCATCTAAGGTCGCTTCCATTGCAATCTGGTTTTTGTACGCAACAATTACTCGTTTGAGTTCAGGGATTTTCCCGCCTTCTGCTTTGAGATAGAGTGGTTGCACATAGATAAGTGATTCTTCGATCGGGATAACAAGCAGATTGCCACGAATGACTTGCGAGCCTCCCTGGTCCCAGAGTGAGAGTTGCTTGGAAATCTCCGGATCTTGATTAATTCTGTTCATGATTTGCATTGGGCCAAAGACCAAGCTTTGTTTTGGGAAACGATAGACAATGAGCTTGCCATAGTGTTCGCCATCAGAACGCGCGACCATCCATGATGCAAGGTTGTTTTTCTTTCGCGGTGTAAAGGGAAGCATGAGGATGAACTCTTCTTTCTTTTCTTCGGGAAGCTTCATGATTAAGTGACGCATGATTGGTTCTTTTTCCTTAATAGCTGGAATTTCCCATTGATCTTCCTTGTTATAGAAGATTTGTGGCAGGTCCATGTGGTACGTCGCATACAGTGCTGTCTGATAGGCAAACAAATCTTGCGGATAACGAATGTGTCCTTTGAGCGCGGCAGGCAATTCTTGTATGTCTTTGAAGATGCCTGGGAACATTTTTGAGAATGTTTGGATGAGAGGATCTTCTGGATATGCAATATAGGCCTGGAGGTCTCCGTCATATGCATCGATCACGACCTTGACCGAGTTTCGCATGTAATTTATTCCGCCTACTGGCTGCGCATATGGATAACGATTACTCGTGGTGTATGCGTCGTAAATCCATTTCAACCTGCCGTCAGCAATAACTAGGTACGGATCGCTGTCAAAGAGCAGGAATGGCAGGGCTTTTCTCACGCGGTCATTGATGTTTCTGAAGTACAAAATGCGGCTTTCAGCAGTGATGTCGTTTGATAAAATAATCTTGGCTGATTTGAACTGCCAGGCAAGCAAGGCTTTGTGCAATACTGAGCTTAGCGCCACCCCTCCTGTGCCTTCATACGTGCTGAAGATGTTTTCTTCTCCTGATGGGTAATTAAATTCTTTGGCCTTTGTCTTAACAATGACATAGTCATTTGAGAGCTCGCCAAAATAGATCTCTGGCCGTGTGATTGTCAATGAGGGAATGCTTGATGCTGGCGGCAGGTCTTTGATCCACAACACCGGCAGGCCTTCCCGCGTTACTTCATTTACAGGCCCCAGCGTCAATCCCATACCGTGCGTAAAGGTCAGTCGTTCGTTGATGAACGTTCTGCTGGGCAATGACTCAGCGTTTAGTTCTCGTGTGGAAAGCATGACTTGTCTGTATTCTTCACCTAATTGATAGCGATCGTTGTCAATGGAAATGAAATCATAATACGTTCTGATTTCTTGAATCTGGCCAAAGGTGTTCAGCAGCGGTTCACGATCCCACAAGCGAATGTTTTTGATTGTTAATGGATTGTTTTGAATGTCTTCATACGTGAGCTCGCTTTCTCCGCTAACGTCTCGTTCTTCAATCGTATCAATGCCCCATGCTTTTTGCGTCGCAGCAATGTGATATTCGATAAACGGTGTTTCTTTGACCAGCTCATTTGGTTTTACCACGAGCTGTTCGAGTGCAATCGGGTAGAGAAAGCCTCCAATGATGGACGCACCGATGTAGAGGATAAAAGCTGAGGCTACAATGGTGCGCGCTTTTCGTTCTGAGAGCAGGCTTCCCAAGAGAATTGCAAGCGATGCGAGGATTGAAATCACGAAAAGAATGTTCAAAAACGGCAAGCGTGCATAAATGTCAGCATAGCTCGCGCCAAAAAATGGCCCGGTGGTTGAATACAGCAGTCCTGATATTCGCACAAAATAAATCTTGAGTGCGGCAAGCCCAAATCCAAGCGCGAGCAACACTGAAAGATGAATTGTTGTGCTTCTGTCAACCGCCCATGAGCCGCGCTGGAATGAAATTCCTCCTTTGAAATAATGCTGTATTGCAGAAGAAAGGAATGAAATGGTGATGACGAAGAGTCCTAAGGATAAAAGCAGCTGGATAAATGGCAGTGTAAAAACGTAATAGCTGACATCTTTTGAGAAAACCGGATCATTGATGCCAAAAGGGGTTTGGTGAATGTATTGCAGTATTGTTTGCCATTGTCCTGCTGCAAAAAACCCCGTCATGACTGCAATGACGAGCAGAACAGTAACAGTGAATTTATTGATAAAAGCGCCAATATCGATACGACGTTCTATGTTACCGTCCTCGATGATAAGAGGTTCTGGCTGAAGACGCTTATGGACCTTCTTTTCCTTGGTCAGACGCTTACAGAGGAAAAGGTTAAGGTATACAATGCCAAACACTGCGAGACCGGCGACCAACCCTGCCAACAGCATTGTACTCCAGATAGTTGTGAAGATCTCTTGAAAACCAATTTCAGTAAACCAAAGCCAATTAGTGTACAGGCTTATCCCGCCAGGCAATGCAAAAAGAATAAGGACAAGAACAGAGTAAAAAACAATCCCGCCAATGCGTCGTGGTCCCATGTTAATCATCTATTAAAGAGTAGCAACTCTTTAAATAGTCTTCTGATGGGGATGCGCCAGAGCTACTTATTTAAATACTCATTCTGCTATTCGTTATTCATGCAAATCACATTAAATCTCAAAGAAAAATTAGAACAAACTGCTAATGAGTATTTTGAAAGAGCAAAAAAATCAAGAAAGAAAGCAGAAACAGCAAGAGAAATAGTAATAAAATTCAAAAAACAAGTGGAAGATTTAGAACAAAAACAAATAACTGAAGAGAAAAAAGCAGAAAAGAAAAGAACAGCGCCACAAGAATGGTACGAAAAATTCAGATGGTTCATTTCTTCAGAAGGCTTCTTGTGCATTGGCGGAAGAGACGCGGGCTCAAACGAAGTTGTAATTAAAAAACACACAGACAAAAACGACATTATATTCCACACAGAAGCACCAGGAAGCCCATTCTTCATAGTAAAAACAGAAAACAAAAAACCAACAGACATAACATTCCAAGAAGTCGCAGACGCAACAGCATGCTTCTCAAGAGCGTGGAAAATAGGGGTCAGCACAACAGAAGCATACTCCGTGCTGCCAGAGCAAGTCAGCAAAACAGCAAAAGCAGGAGAGTATCTGTCAAAAGGAGGGTTCATGGTAATAGGCAAAAGAACATTTTACCAAGGAAAAATGACGATCGCAGTAGGAAAATTAGTTGACGGCAGAATAATGAGCGGGCCAGAATCAGCAGTAAAACAACACTGCAAAGAATACATTATTGTGAAACAAGGAAGAGACAAGCCAAGCGATTGCGCCAAAAAAATAGCAAGAAAATTAAATGCAGACATAGATGAAGTGTTGAGGTCACTGCCAGCAGGAACATGCCAAACAAAATAAACCACCACGCGCTACAACCAAGCCTGAGAATAGGAAAATCAGGCATCACTGACAATGTTATAAAACAACTAAAGACAATACTCAAAAAGAAAAAAGTCATCAAAGTCAAATTTTTGCCAAGCGCAATACACGAT
>CAZDUA010000028.1:0-5723 GCA_964508495.1 uncultured Methanosarcinales archaeon
ATCAAGCGTTACCAAAAAAGCACGCCTGACAATAACCTGCAACTGGTCATCCAACTCTTTTGAAAGAGAACGAATAACGCACAACGAACCAGAACGGTGCACGACAGCAAAACCCAAAAACAAATCCTTCAACAATTCATCAATCAAAACAGCATGCCCTGGATTATCAGTCCTAACCTCAATCTCATCATAACCCTTCTTGTGCAAAGAAGACAAAAGCCACCTAAGCGTTCTTTCAGTAGCATTAGAAACATCAATGTTGCCTTTTTTTAGGTCTCTTTGTTCAGAAGTGCTAACGATCAACCTAGGGCCATTCGCCAAAACATCAACCTCCTCGCCCTTCTTAATACCCCACTCCCTGACCCAATTAGAAGGCAAAGTTACAACTAACGTCTTATCAGCAATCTGGATGACCTTGCGCTTCATATATGCTCAGACGATAATTTAATATATAAATGTTATCTCCTAGTAGTAGTAATATGGGGGACTTGGAAACACGCATACAACAGTGCATAGAACGCGTAAGGCAACGCCAAAAACCAATATTTCCAGACGCGGAACAAACATCCCTAAAATTCGGATTTCTAGGATGGCTTTACGGAACATTTGCAGGCGGAAATGGAACAGTAGCAGATAGAAAACTCAACGCGTGGTATGGAAGAAAATACAACAATTCAGGATTCCTTCTAAACGCATCATACGGGTACATAGAAAACAAAGAATACGACGAAGGACTAATCTGCCTAAGAGACGCACTAGACCTACTACACGGAAAAAAAGCAAAACTAAGCATTGCGATGACAGCAGGAAGAACATTAACCACCGCAGCGCTCGCAATAGACAGAAACTTACACCCAGACAAAATAGAAACATACTTGCTTGCGGCAGCAATGTACGCGCCAGACCTGCCAGAAAGAGCATGGCACTGGAGCACACTAGCAAAAGAACTAGCAAGAGAATTCAACCACCCACTCAAAAAAGAAATCTATCTTTTTGACGCATTACTCGCAACAGCACAAAAAAGAACAGACGAAAAACAAACATGGAAAGAAGCAATCGATGAATTACGAAACGAGCCAATCTGGGAAAGACTCGGAGAAACAAGAACAATAGTGCGCGTACTAAAAAACAACAAATTCTTCGCACAAACACTAGTATTCAAAGAAAGAGAATCAAGACCAGCAATACTCACAGAAGTTGGCGCGATAAAAATACTCGAAGAAACAGTAAAAGACATCACAGTACCACAAATACTATACGTTTCAGACGACAAACACGAAGGCAGATACGCCTACGTCATGCGATACGTCGAAGGAGAAACACTATACGACAAACTCCTCAAAGGCGACAAGCGCGCAATGCCAAAAGTTGTAACAGCATTAGCAAAAATACATGCGCACTACACGCCAAAAGCCAAAGAACTAAACCTTGAAGAAAGACTACAAGAAAAACTAGCAGACGAACACTTCAACATTCCAAAACAAATCGCACAAACCATCACAACAAACTACAAACCAGTCTTCAAAGCCATTACAAACAACGCGTGCTGGGTGTGGAACAAAGACGCACACCCAGAAAACTGGATAATAAGCAAAAAAATAGGAGTAATAGACTGCGAAGCAGACCACCTAGTACCAGCAACGCTCGATTTAGCCAATTTACTAGAATACGGCGAATTCTTCACACACGAAGAAAAGAAAAAATACGTACAACAATACGCACACGACTACACAAAAGAAACAAGGCCTCTCACAATAACAATGAGCGCGTACTACAACTCAGTCATACACAGAATGCTTTCACTAGCAAGCGCGTGGAGCAGTCCGGAAAGAAAAAAAATGCAATTACAAAGAAAACAAGCCATGCACAGAGCAATAGAAGCCATCAAATACATAGCAAAAGAAGACAATACATACTACAGCGAACACCACGAAGAATACGGCAGATTACAACAAGCATTTGAACAACTTAAGGCCATCTTATAATTCTTAAGAACAACAAATAAGCACACGCTTGACATATACTACTTCTATGAAGAAAACTGACATAACCATTATGGCGCACTTGAGGAAGAACGGCAGAATGCCTCTTACTGAACTGTCACGACAAACAAAACTACCAGTAAGCACAATACACGAACGGCTAAAACAGCACATGCGAAAAGGCTTTTACAGGCCAAGCACGCTAATAAACTTTGAAAAAATAGGATATCCGACAAGAGCGCACATATTGTTAACTGTTGAACAACCTGAGAAAGGAAAACTGTTCGAACACCTAAAAATACACCCAAATGTCAACTCACTATCACGCATAAACAACGGATGGAACATAATAATGGAATGTGTGTTTAAGGACATGATATCACTAGAAGAATTCGTGGAAAAACTAGAAAACACCTTCCACATAAAACAAAAACAAGTACACTACGTACTAAACGAGTTCAAACGAGAAGGCTTCCTAGCACAAATAGATAGCGCAGAAGCACTATTCTGATGCCTTAACATTCGGTAAAGCTTAAATACATGAGACGGTCAATCAAACACATCACTAAACGAGGTGTATCATAATGAGAGCACAAGGATTACCGATCAGCACAATAATAATAGCAGCACTAGGCATATTAGTACTAGTTGTTATAGGCGCCATATTTGGCGGGCAAATAGGAAAGTTTGGAAAAGCAGCAAGCGAATGCCCAGGAAGATGCCTAAAAGACACACCACCACCAGGAGCTCCACCAGGAATCTACCAACTAGGCGAAAAAGAATGCAATGAATTCGAAACAAGACTATCAGGAAGCACACTACCAAGAAACATGCCATCAAAAGCAGACCAACCACAAGAATGGAGATGCGACTTTTGCTGTATTCTAACAGGTTAAAGAAGGCACAAGGATTGCCGCTTAACATGATAATCTTGGCAGTTATAGGAATAATAGTTCTAGTGATAATAATAGTTCTAGTACAACAAAAAACATCAGGCTTCAGCAAAGGACTCAAGAACGCGTCAGAAAGCACCTGCATGCCACGAAACGAAATAAAATCAGTCGGCACAGACTGCGATATTCTGTTCGGACAATTCACAGACCTAAAGGCAGGAGACATCTGCTGCAGAAAACCAACCAAATAGTAACAATTTTATACTTACTTTCTAGAAAAGTCCATATGAACAAAAAGGGGCAAGGAGCATCACACTTCTTCGAATACATGGTCGTAGTAATACTATTGCTGGCAGTTTTCGGCGCAATAATCTACATATTCGTCACAAAGGTGTTGCCATGAACTCGAAAAAAGCAAAGCTTTTTGGGAAACTGAAAAAAGGATTTTTTTCGAGTAAAAAAGGAATGAGCCCAGAATTCCTAGTCGGCCTTATAGCAACAGCAGCATTCCTCGGCATAGCACTCTTCTTCATGGGTCCAGCAATACTAAAACTACTCTTCGGCTCAGCAGAAACAGGACAATGCAACATACAATTCATACTAACACACTTAGGAGAAACCTCACAATTAGAATCATGCAAGATGCATGACATCATAGTAACGCCGGAAGTACTGTACAAAGAGATGACGGCTGGGAAAACAGAACATGCGGCTTTGAAAAAGGCAGATGCATTAGGACGCATAGAAAATACATTCGATCCAAGCAGGCCGGGAGCGGACGAGGCATGGGCGCTAAACAGAATGATAGCGAAAGAAATGGCAAGTTGCTATGAAAAAACACTTGGCGGAAAAGTACTTGAGAAAAAGTGGCTTTCGGGAGCATTTTCAACCGACACGGTTTGCGTAATCTGTGCCAGAATAACATTAACACCAGAAGCAGTTAACGTTTTCAAAAGCACAGACTTCAACAAACATGGCAAATTCGAAACATATTTGGACTACTGGATGGATGAAGTACCCTACAAGAAAGGAAAAATGTTATACGCTGATTACGTTCAGCAAGCGTTAGTTATAAACACAGATGCCTCAGAAGAAATTCAAAAAATGTATCAAACAATTACCACCTTATACCCTTCAGTAGAAACAGATATGACTAAATCAATGGCGGTAGTGCTTGTGAATATGCCCTTTGGAACACTTATAGGGCTGAGTGACGATTCAGACATGAGGTGGATACAAGTGTACCCATATGAAAAACTGGCACAGATAGAATTTTTAACAGGAGGGGTTCCTCCAGAAACAAAGTGCAAAACAATAATCGGAGCGTAAAATGAGAATAAAAATAATTAAGCAACTAATCGAGGACAAAACAGGGCAAGAACTTCCAGGCTGGGCGTACATAGTGGGACTAATACTTGCATTATTCGCAATAGTGTTCGTGCTCTGGCTATCATTCAAAAGTGGAAAGGTAGGAGTAGAACAAATCGTAGGAATAGAATGAACAAAATAGCGATGAGCGGGGCAATGCTGGCGATAATAATCGGCGCCATATTCATAGTAATAGTTGTCGTAGGACCATTCTCAGACATGGTGAAATACGTACGAGAAAAATTCTTCAGTGGAATACTAACGCCAAAACAACAAGAAACAGTTGTGGGAATACCAGGGGCTATAGCGGGACCAAGCACAGTGCCAACAAAAATGCTGTCAGACAAAAAAGAAATAGCAATAGCACAACTTGTTGAAGAAACGATAATCTGCTGGAAAGACTTTGAACGAAACGGGTACCTTGCCAGTCAGCCATGCAAAAGATTTGAAGTGCCAAGTACTCTTAAAGGAACAGTTGTTGAAAAAGAATACAGGGCAGCACTCGCAGCAAGCGGAGACTTAGGATATGACATTTCAGGCGATGGAGCGTTAGGCGCAGATCCAGACAATTACTTCTGGTTCATAGGCACTCTCAAATCAGGAGAAAAACCATTCTTTCTATGCGGAGATGACGACTCAGTCAACGAAGTTGGCTTTACAAGAAACCCGGACGGCGGAGACTGCCACTAAGTTTAAATACATAACAATCAAACTGATTAAAATGAAAAAAGGACAAGGACTGCCAGTAAACACAATGATTCTAATCATACTAGGACTTGTAGTATTAGTCATAATCATAATTTTAGTACAGCAACAAGTAAAGAAAGGCTCAACAAAATACACAAACTTAAGTGATGAAGCTGAAATAAGAAGCGACAAATGCGGCAATCTATTCATGGGAAGAGCATGTTCGAACAGCTGCGACCCAGCAAAAGGACAAAAACAAGTCTACAGACCGACAGGAGACTGGGAAGATTGCAAAGAACAAAAAAAAGCTGCCTGCTGCGAGTCAACCTAGCAAGGTTTATAAACAAACTTTCTTGATTCTAACGTTATGAAAAAAGGGTCGCTGATATCACTAGAAGCGCTAGTCAAACTAATACCTCACTTAATTCTAACAATTGCCATCATGGTAGTAATAGGAATGTTTGTTTACTACCTGCTCTACCCGCCACTAACAGACCCGCAAAAAGACTTCAAAAGACTAACACAAGACATAGAAGCAGTAATGAAAGTAGAAACAGGAGGAGAGTTCACAATAAGAAGCCCAATGCAAGCAAAAGCATCATACACTCTGTTTGTTTACCCAAAAACAGACGACGTTTCCGAAATACCGCCGAGATGCAAAAAACAAAGCTGCATATGCATAATGGAAATCAAAGAAGGAGCGCCATTCGAAACCTGTAAAGCATACCCTGACCTCAAAAAATGTCCTGGCACAGGCGTGCCGTGCGGTTCACAAATTTGCTTTAGAAATTAC
>CAZDUA010000029.1:0-50881 GCA_964508495.1 uncultured Methanosarcinales archaeon
GTAGAGTTACAGGTGAGAGTAGTAATATGAGAGGGAAAAAAGGCCTAGATTATGCAATACTTCTCTTCGTAGTAGTCGTAATAGGCACTGGAACATTATACGTGCAGATGAGCAACAAAATAGGAGAACTGCACAAACAAATAGGCGACTCGCAATCACCAATACTAAAAGTTGAACCGCAAATAAGCCAAATAAACGCGTTCGTAATCAGCGCAGCAAGATACTCAATAGAAAAAACTGGAATAAATTTAGCGAGTCCTGCTGCTCAAGGCTTTACAGACGCGTGCCCCACACTAAATACTATTTCAAACCCAACAACAATCCAAACACCAGACCTGCAAAGCGCAATCAACAAACAATTTAACTTAGAAATGAACAAATACTTCGATGCTTACAAAAATACGGCTGGAATAGAAATACCAAAAGACAATTACGAGTTATACATCACCACTGAAGAAGTAACAGGCGTTGCAATCAAGCCAGCAAACATTGCATTAAAAGGAATGACGGGAAGAGAGATCGGAACAATAAACTACAAGCCAAGCTTTAAAATAAAATACAAACACAAACTAAACGCATATCCGGAAAGCTTAAGCACAATAGCATACGTAGCCAAAAATTGCATCAAAACAGAAAAGCCAAAAGAATGCATAGACACATATTCATCATCAATGACAGAATGGACGTGGAAAGAAGAAACAGGCAAAATAGTCTTCACAATACCACATGGAACAGCAACAACATGCTATTCACTAATTATTCCACCAAAAACCACAACTCCGACCACCTAAATCTTTATAAAACACAAGAATTCTGCACATTCAGGGGTGCAAGATGATAAGAATGCCATTACCAGAAATGCTGGCGCGCATAAAAGAAAAAACAGGATTGACAGAACAAGACCTACTTGCAAAAATAGACGCCAAATGCCTATCACTAGCAGGACTCATCTCTAAAGAAGGCGCAGCACATATCATAGCAAATGAACTAGGCGTAAAACTATTAGAAGGCAGCGGAAAAATCAAAGACTTACTCCCAGGAATGAGAAGCGCAGAAGTCCTAGGAAGAGTAACACAAATCTACGAAGTAAAAGAATTCCAAAGAGCAGACGGAACCGCAGGAAAAGTAGGCAGTTTCTTAGTGGGAGACGACACAGGAGTTGTGAGAATCGTATGCTGGGGAAGCCAAACAGACAACATAAAACAAATCACAATCGGAGCACCAATCAAAGTCAGCAATGGAATGGTAAGAGAAAACCAAAGAGGCTACAAAGAAGTACACCTCAACGAGTCAAGCAGAATCAATCTCACACCAAAAGAACCAATACCAGAAGTAAAAAGCAACAAAGCAACAAGAAAAACACTCAAAGAAATACAAGAAAGCGACGAACAAATAGAAGTCCTAGGCACAATCGTACAAGTATTCGACCCAAAATTCTTTGAAGTCTGCCCGCAATGCGGAACAAGACTAAAAGAAGCAGAAGGACAATGGGTATGCACAGAACACTCAGCAGTAATGCCAGACTACAGCTATTTGGTAAACGTATTCCTAGATGATGGAACAGAAAACATGAGAATAGTGTTATTCAGAAACCAAGCAGAAAGATTACTGAACAAAACAAAAGACCAAATGGTAGCATACAGAGTGAACCCAGAAACATTTGAGCCGTTGAAAACAGAACTCCTAGGCGAACAATTCAGATTAATCGGACGCGCAAAAAAGAACACGTTCTTCGATAGAATAGAATTCATAGCAAACCAAGTCTACAAAGCAGTACCAGAAGAAGAACTAGCACGATTACAACAGTAATTTAAACCGCCACAATTTCTCAACACTAAACTGGTGACACAAAATGATGGGACGAACTCATATGGCCATAGGATTGCTAGCAGGCCTAATTTTATATCCAATACTCGGACAAACATGGTACATATTCATACCACTCGTCATCTTAGGTTCATTGCTCCCGGACGTTGACCACGAGAAAAGTAAAATAAATAGAATGATTCCATTAACACGCTGGATACCAAAAGTATTCGAACACAGAGGATTCTTCCACAGCATATTCCCCGCAGTAATAATGTACGCTGCATTATATTACGGCGGACTAGAATACATTGGATTACCGCTAACTGTTGGCTATCTCAGCCACTTAGCCAGCGACTGCATGACAAGACTAGGATGCAATTTATTACACCCAGTCAGCCACTTCAGAATACAAGGACCAATAATCACAGACGGACTAATGGAAACAATAACACTAGCAAGCGTATTCATATTCAACGCACTACTAATAGTAAAATACCTATTCTAGAAACCAACTAAAATTAAATACCTGAAATTTTCACAAACCAACATGAACAAAATAGACGCGTACGACAAGAAAAAAGGAATAGACTTCACAGGAGTCTCCATAGTATTCTGCTGCCACGACGGCAAAGGAAACATACTCATGAACAAACGCTCACAAAACTGCAGAGACGAACAAGGTAGATGGGACATTGGAGGCGGCAGTTTAGAATTCGGCCACAATGTAGAAGACACGCTTAAAAGAGAAATCAAAGAAGAATACTGCACGGACGTGATTGGATTTGAATTTTTAGGCTTTAGAGATATTCATCGAGACAATAACGGCACAAAAACACATTGGATAGGATTAGATTTTAAAGTGCACGTAGACAGAAGCAAAGCAACAGTTGGAGAACCACACAAACAAGACGAAATAGGATGGTTCACACCAGACAAACTACCAACACCAATGCATTCACAATTACCCAAGTTCTTAGAAAAGTACAAAAATCGACTGTAAGTTCTCACTGGACACTGGACAAACCCCTTCTTGAGCTATTTAAACCCTGCTTGGTCTTAGAGTAAACAGTGCGAGCACCTCGGCTCTACGGAGCTTGAAATAAGATGCGAAAAGCAACGAGGTAAAAAAAATGGAACAAGAAAAAAACCAACCAGAAAAAAAGTTTAGCACGGGAGCAATAAGCGCAACCGTGTGGAAAAACGTCCGCGCAGGTAAAGACGGCAAAACATTCGAAAGCAGAACTGTCAACCTGCAGCGCAGGTACACAGACAAAACAGGCCAATGGCAGAGCACCAGCTCATTGAGGCTGAACGACCTGCCAAAAGCAGCACTAGTGCTAGAAGAAGCATACAAGTACCTAGTACTAAACGGCCACACAGACGACACAATGCCACAACAAACAAAGGAGGTGAGTGCTTGAAGCGAAAGAAGGAGGAAACAACTCCCCAACCACCCCAGCAGCAACCCTGCTGCGGGTAATTTTATTTTTTCAATCAAACTCGTAAGATTTCCAACAATTAAAACAAAAAGGTGATAAACATGGTAAACAAAAGAAACATAGAATTTATTGAAGATGAACAGACAATACGTGCTGAAACTTCTGCAGGCGTAATGGAGGTAACAAGAGTGGACGAAATGGAAGACAAACCCAAAAAGAAAATCTCAAGCGTAGAAGACCTCCCAGGAGTAGGACCAGCTTCTATCGAAAAACTTGCATCAGCAGGATTCCACGACCTAATGAGCATAGCAGTCGCAACTCCAGGAGAAATAGTCGGCGCAACAGAAATGTCAGAAGCAACAGCAAAGAAAATCATCGCGATCGCACGAGCAAACCTCGAAATGGAATTTACATCAGGCGAAGAAATAATGAAAAAACGAGAAAAAATGATAAAAATCACAACAGGAAGCACAGAACTTGACAAACTAATGGGCGGAGGCTTTGAAACAGGAGCAATAACAGAAGCATACGGCCAATACGGCTCGGGCAAATCACAAATCGCGCACACACTCGCAGTAAGAGTACAACTCCCACCAGAAAAAGGCGGAGCAAATGGCATAGCAGTCTACATAGACACAGAAGGAACATTTAGACCAGAAAGAATCAAAAGCATAGCACAAGACTGCGGAGTAGACCCACAAGAAGCACTCAAAAACGTCAAAATAGCAAGAGCATACAACTCAGACCACCAAATGCTACTCGCAGAAAAAATAGACGATTTAATTGTCAACAAAGGAGTAAATGTTAAACTCGTCATCGTAGACAGCCTAACAGCACATTTCAGAGCGGAATATATAGGCAGAGGAACACTCGCAGACCGACAACAAAAAATCAACAAACACATGCACGCACTAATGAAAGTAGCAGACAAACACAACATAGCAATCTATGTGACGAACCAAGTCATGTCAAAACCAGACCAGTTCTTCGGCGACCCAACAGAAGCAATCGGCGGGCACATAGTCGCTCACAACAGCACATACCGCTTGTATTTGCGCAGAGGCAAAAAAGGCACAAGAGTAGCAAAAATGATAGACTCGCCATGCCAGCCAGAAGGAGAAGCAATATTCCAATTAACAGAAGAAGGCGTTAAAGACGCATAATTTTTTATTTTATTTCACAAAATTTATATACTGTCCACGAAGAAAACACCCTGTATGTGGCTAGTTCTGCATACAAATATACTAGGTAGGTGAAATAAGTTATGTACGGAGAAAGAAGATCAGGAGGCGGAGGATTCCGCCCACACGGCGGAGGAATGGGAATGTCAACCCCACCAGTTAAAGTTGGCGAAGAATTAGATGTGACCATAGAAGCAGTCGGCGAAAAAGGCGACGGCATAGCCAAGAAAAACGGCTTCGTGCTGTTCATACCTGGCGTCAAAGAAGGACAACTAGTACACATCCGAGTAACAAAAGTGTTACGAAAAGTCGGATTTGCAGAAGTCTGCACACCAGGCGCAGGAGCAGCTCTAGCAACAGAAGCACCAGCAGCAGAATCTGAAAGCTTTGGCGAAGAAGCACCAGCAGAAGAAGCCACGACAGAAGAGGCACCTGCAGAATCTTCACAAGACTCTGAAAGCTTCGGCGAAGAAGCACCAGCAGAAGAATCAACTGAAGAAAACGCTGACGAACAATAAATTTTTATTTTTATTATCTTAATTTTTTCACATGAGACTCTTTATAGCATTCGACGTTTCGGAAGAAGTACGTAAACATATTCTAGAACTCCAAAAACAACTAACAGGAGCTAAACTCACTTTAGCAAAAAATTTTCATTTAACTTTGAAATTCTTGGGAGAAATCACACCAGCACAAGCAGAAGATATAAAGAAAAAACTAGCGAGTGTGAAATTCAAACCTTTTACGGCAACACTAGACAGCACAGGAGTATTTCCAGAACAAGGAATCCCAAGAGTGATATGGGTTGGTCTGGAGCCGCACGACATAATCTGTAAGTTACAAAAACAAATAGATGAAGCACTAGCCGGACCAAAAGAAAAAGATTTCCAACCACACATCACGCTAGCAAGAGTCAAACAAGCAGACAAACAACTCGCAGAACAAGTAAAAAAATTGAAAGTAGAACCAATATCCTTCGAAGTCAAAGAGTTCAAACTAATAGAAAGCAAACTCTCACAAAAAGGACCAGAATACAAAACACTAGCAGAGTACAGATGAATTTATAAATTAAAAAATCAGCTCTTAACAAGATGGTTACAACAGCAGAAAGACAAAAAAGAGGATATGAATTAACAGAAGAAGAACGCGTAATAGTTAATGTAAATTTCCTAAAAACAGAATTCTTAAAACACGCTTATTCAGGCACAGTACGCGGCGGGATAGCAAAAATGGTTACAGAATACCAACTTTTAGCAATAGATATCCTCACAGGCCGGATTTTCGTGCCTGCAATAGAACATGCACTGTATGGACGCGTACTTACAGATAAAGACAAAGCAACACTAAGCTACTATTACACCCAGCCCGTGCCAGGCATAATCGAACTTCCGCCAGGATACGAAGTTCTACCAGTAGAACTAATAATCCCTGAAATGGAAAAGCTATCTGCAGAAGCTGTTGGTGTAATCCAAAAAACCAAGCAAGAACTGTTTCGTCCGGTCATTCCGAGAATAAATGAAGCATTAAGAAAAAACACTGACCCAAAAGTTATAGGGGCATTAGCTACAATTATGAAAAAAATAAGAGCCGCGTAATTTTCCAAAACCTTTATAAACAAGCCTTCTCGACGACACTTCATTGCCAACAGTTCAGCCCAGCTCGGGAAGAACAAGCGGTGTGAGGCAATAAAAAACACCGGAGACACAAAATGACAACAGAACAAGCATTCCTAGTAGCACAAGACCAATACCTGAAATCAGGAATACACATAGGAACAAAATTCAGAACAAAATACATGGACGCATTCATCTACAAAACAAGACCAGATGGCCTTTCAGTTCTAAACCTGCAAAAAATTGATGAAAGAATCAGAAACGCGGCAAACATGCTATCACAATACAAGTCAGAAGAAATACTCGTCTGCAGCAGACGAGAAAACGGCTGGAAAGCAGTAAAAGCCTTCGGCAAACACACAGGAATCAAAGTATTCGCAGGCAGATACCCGCCAGGAATACTGACAAACCCAAAACTAGCAAGCTTCATAGAAGTAAAACTCATACTAGTAGCCGACAGCTGGCCAGACAGAAACGCGATGAAAGACGCAATCCAAATCGGAATACCAGTCATCGCTCTCTGCGACACGAATAACCAAAGCAACGAGATAGACCTAGTAGTCCCGTGCAACAACAAAGGGAAAAAATCACTCGGACTATTGTTCTACATTCTCGCAAGAGAATACCAAAAAAGCCGAGGACTCATAGGAGCAGACCAAGAGCCAAGTTTTTCAGTAGACGAATTTACAGAAGAATAATTAGACTGGCTGAACGCCCTTTTCAACAATCTCGAAAAGAGCCTCTTTCTCGCCAGCAATACTCCTGTGCTTGCGCAGGACGATTTTTCTTTTTCCACTATTCAAAGACTCAAGCTCTAACAAACACTTACTTGTATAAAGCAGAATATCACCGCCAACAATCTTAACCTTTCTAGTATCAAACGCGCTGTATACCTGAGACGTCAACAAAATAGGAATATTATGCGTTCTAGCAATCTCATTAAGCCATAACATTTGCAAGCTCAAATCACGATTAAAATTATCATCCTCCTTAAAACTACGCTGCAAACGATACAACATAGTCATAGTATCAATAACGATTAAGCCAATCTTGTTGCTAATCAAATCCTTAAGTTTTTCAACAGACCGCTTCTGCTCTTCAAAATTCATCGGCCTCAAAAATACAAACTTGTCCAACAATTTCTTGTACTCAGGCAAAATCTGCTTCAAACGCGCAACACTAAAACCGCCCTCGGTATCAACAAAAATCACTTTTTTCCCCTGCTTTGCAACTTCAACAGCGGCAAGCAAAGCCAAATTAGTTTTTCCAGAACCAGCAGGACCATAAATAGTCGTAATAGCATCTGCCTCATAACCACCTTCCAAGAATTCATCCAAAAACTTGGCCCCCGAAGACACACGCTTAGTATTCATACCCAACTACGATAAACGCCAAAAACCTTTATAAAGCCTCCTTTTCCCGACTATAATATGGCTAAATCGTGGGTGGGGCTAACAGTTGTATTTCTAATAATCCTAGGATTACGATTATACTTCGCATTCCAAACACCATACTACAGCTCAGATACATCATATTTGCACGTCAGAGCAACAGAAACCATACTTGAAGGCAAAATACTCTGGCAAGACCCACTAGGCTACGGCGGAAGAACACTAGTCATGAGCCCTCTATTTGACGCAATACTCGCCTTTTTCACACTATTCATGCCATTATCATTAGTTTTCAAACTCATACCAAACATATTCGCATCACTATTAGTAATACCTGCCTTCCTAATATCATACAAACTATCACAAAAAAATTGGGTAGCCTTATTTGCAGCATTCTTTGCATCTATAATTCCTGCATATCTTTCAAACACATTCAACCACATAACACCACTAACCCTGGCCATACCAATATTCTTCTTCCTCGCTTACGCCTGGCTTCAAACGCCAAAACGAGCGTGGATAATCACTTTCTTATCACTGTTGCTTGTATTCGTATTCCTCCACCCACTATCAATAGTATTCGTGCTAAGCATAGGCGCCTACATTATACTTTCATCACTCGAACACCTCAAGCCAACAAACGCAGAATACGAACTAGGACTGTTCTCACTCTTCTTCGCACTCTGGGCGCAATTCCTACTCTACAAAAAACTCATATTATTCCACGGCCCATCAGTCATCTGGCAAAACATACCAAAAGAAATGCTATCCGCATTCTACTCAAACATCACAATCTTTGACGCAATATGGCAAATCGGACTAGTCCCACTCACGGGCGGAACTTACGCCTTATACAAAACCGCGTTCAAAACACAACAAAAAGAAACACAACTCCTGCTAGCCATTACAATTGTCTCCACAATAACTTTATGGTTCAAACTAATAGACGTCACAACAGGATTCATACTATTAGGAATAACACTTGCATTGCTCTTCTCACAAAGAATAATACTATTTACGAGTTTTATATCAGAAACAAAAATATCCAAGTACGGACCAGCACTAACAATCCTAATTCTTCTGTCAGCACTAAGCACAGTAGTATATCCAGCATACGCTGAAACAAAAGAACAACTCTCACACACAATAACTCAAGAAGAAATAACCGCGCTTGAAACATTAAGCCAAGAAACACCAGAAGACGCAACAATAATAGCGCCAGCAAATTACGGCAACTACATAACAGCGATCGCAAAAAGAAAAAACGCCATAGACGAATACTTCCTACTCAGACCAAGAATCAATGAGCGCTATCAAGATATAACCCGCCTTTACAAAACAACTTTCCAAACAGAAGCAGTAGAATTATTCGACAAGTACGAAGCAAACTACATTATAGTGCCGCCAAGCTACAAAGACATAGCATACGGAAACAGCCAGTGCTTCACCAGAATACAAGCTACAAACATACAAGTCTACGAGAAAAATCCAGAATGCAAAGTTAGGGTGGTAGCATGAAAAAACAAATGTTCGCAATATTGATACTCGCCGTCATAATGATAGCACTGCCACTCCACCTGAGATTCGCACACAAAAACCCAACACTAGCCGGAACAGAACCCTACTATCATGCAAGAATGGCAGTACAAATATTAGACGGAATACCAAAAGAGGACAATTCAATATTAGGAAACAGAGAGTACGTAATAGAACCATACCACGTCGTACTCGCAGTTGCGTACAAAATAGCAGGACCACTGGCATTCAATCTTTTGCCAGCGCTCTTCGCACTGGCAAGCTTTGTATTCTTCTGGTTGTTGTTAAACACGCTAAAAATTCCAGAACCAACAAAGGCATGGATGCTCCTCGCATACGCACTATCACCACCACTAATTGCCATAGGAACAATAGGAACACCACACGCATTCGTACTCGCACTGATACTCGCAGGAGCCTGGCTGTTAAGCACAAAATGGTGGCTTCTAGGAACGGCCAGCTTCATCATAGCATCAATTTCAGGACTAACATACACCCTATCAACAATTACACTCCTGCTAATATTTTATTTAACACAAAAAATAGAAACAAAAAAAATAATGACGGCCTTAGTGCCGGCCATAGCAATCTTCATTATTGGACACTACCCTCCAGCAATCCAGCCAATACAAGGCATGGCACAATACCTGAGCGACATTGGAGGAACATACGGATTCAGCATATTCGCAACACTCCTCGCAATTGTAGGAGCAATACTTGCATGGGAACACAAAAAAACATATTATGGAGCATACGTCTTAGCAGCAGTATTCCTCGCAGCATGCTTTTTCATACCTGGATTGCTCGTCTTTGCAAACGTGCTTGTATCAGGCCTTGCGGGAGTAGCGCTAGCAAAACTGGCACAGAAAAAATGGGAGCTTTCATTCCTCAGACAAGCAGGACTGCTAGTACTATTCTGCGGATTACTGTTCAGCAGCATATCACACGCGGTCAGCATAGCTGACACGCCGCCAACACAATCATTCTTCAAAGCCCTAGAATTCCAGCCGAGCACAATACTCACGCACGAAAACTACGGATTCTGGATAGAATCAGCAGGCCACAAGGCAGTCATGGATCCATACTGGAAACACCTGCCAGATGCGGAAGACAGATCATGGGATGCTGCAGCAATATTCAATTCCGTAGAACTCGATAAGACAACAAAACTCATGAAAAAATACAACATAACACACGTACTAATAACGCCAGAAATGGAATACGGACTAGTATGGGAAAGAGAAGAACAAGGACTGGAGTTTATCGTCGAAAACAGCGAAACCTTTAAAAAACTAGAAACAGGCTCAAACATTGGTGTTTGGAGTGCAAAATGAGTCAAAAACAAGTAATGCTAACAACATTCCTCCTGGTATGCGTTGTCTTTGTAATCGGAGTAATAACAGGCAATTACTGGAATTCAGAACAAACACAAGTCTCAAAAATACTTAAACAATCAGAACTCGACACTGACAGCTTTATTGTAGAACAAGAACTCTTTGAAAGCTTTGAAACAAACTGCGCACTAGCAGAAAAAAGACTAGGCACGTTAAGTGAAGAGCTATGGAAGCTGGGAAAAGTTCTTGGCGGACAAGACGCAGAAGAACAACTCGGAGAAGAAAACTACAATTTCCTCAAAAGAAAATTCCACCTAACACAAATAAGAACATACATTCTTGACAAAAAACTGCAATCAGACTGTGGAAGCAAAACAAACGTAATACTTTATTACTACAAAAAAGGAGACCGAGCCAGCGAACAGCAAGGAAAAATCCTTGATGAATTAGTAACGCAGCATGATATCAACGTATTCGCACTAGAATACAGGTATTCAAAAGAACTGGAGTTCCTAGAAGACTACTACGAAATAAAAGACGCGCCAACAATAGTAATCAATTTCCAGCACGTTCTACACGGCAACATTCCAAAAGACCAAATAATCCCGCTACTCCATGGATGAACGCAAAAAAATACTCTGGCGAAGCCTGTTTCTGACAATACTCATCTTCGCTGTCGGAATACTCCTAAACCATACATTTGACACGTTCAGAATATCAATAATAGAAGACGTAATGATCATACACGAAATAGACAGCGAAGCGTACCGAGTAGAAAGATTCTTTACAGAAACATTCGGCGGAGAAAAATGCGAAATAATGGTCTCAAGAATATCAGACCTCAAAAAAGAAATACGAAAAGTAGGAGAAGACCTCGGAAGCTATTCAAGATTTAGCTTCTTCAGACAAAAAGACTACGACTACCTAAAAAGAAAATATTTCCTCTTAGAACTAAGATTCTTAGCCCTAATACAGAAACTAAACAAAGAATGCGACAACCCATATCTTCCAATACTATTCTTCTATGAAATAGACCAAGACGAAAGCGAAAGACAAGGATTCATACTCCAAGACCTAAGCAAAAATTACGAACAACAACTAATAGTACTGGCCATCGACAAAGACTACAAAGACGAACCACTAGTCAGCCTGCTAGCAACAAGCTACAACGTTACCAGCGCGCCAACACTCATAATTGATGGAACCCCATACGCAGGGCTAAAGTACGAAGGCCAACTCAACGCAACAGTACAAAAATTCCTCAAAAGAGCAGACCCGTACGCAAAAGACATAAACTTCCTCATGACGCCAGAATCGGCAGACATTCCATTCTCCACAATAATAACAGAATTAGAAAAAACAGTACAAAACCAAAGCGCAGATCCATTCGCAAGAGGAGACGCAAACCTTCTTATTGGCAGGCTAACAAAAAATGAAACACGAATCTGTGAAAGCCTACAATACTATGACCAAATAAACAGCACAAACCACGAAGAAATGGCGCTAGTGTACGAAACAAGCGCATCACTAGGGTGCGGAAGAAACAGGGCAGCATTCCTCCGCGCAGCAGCAAAAGAATGGAAACTAACCGGAAACAAATATCGCGCAGAAATGCTAGAAAAACTCTCGCGCGGAACAAGACTCAACCTCAAATTTGATGAGAGAGCCATAACTGCAAATGACACGGTAATAACGGGCTACTATTCACCAATACTTCCAAACTTGACCAAAACAAGCGCAACAGCAGTAATAATAGGCAAAACCACCATCACCCTAAACTCAAACAGCATACTGTTATCCCAAGATGACAGAGTATACCGCGACTGGCTCAGCGGACAAATAGCCAACCCATACGGACCAGAAATATTAACAATATTCTCAGAACGCCTCACCTACAACCAAAGCGAATTACTACCAGAAATAGGATGGCACGAAGGAGGAAGAATAAAAGAACTCAAAAAAATCAACCTTACACATATACCTGCAGTTGGAACGCTGGTTGCGCGCCACGGAAACAGATGGTTTGCATCAGATGAAAACGGAACGTTCAGGTTTGAAGTTCCCCTTGACAAATTATCATACCCAACAACACGATTTCTCAGAAGAGACCTGGCAGTAATAATCGACACACACGGAGCAAACATGCTTGTAGAACAAGCAATACGCTACAATGCCACAGCAGTCATAACCGACTGCGACCACCCGGGAAAAGTATATGCTGCACAATATCTAAGCGAACGCAAAATACCGGTTGCGTGCTTTCCGGACAAATACACATACCTCGCACTCGGACATAATTTATCCTTAGTCGGAAGCCCGCCAATAATAATAACTGGAAACGAGGCAATAATAGGAAACAGGCCAATGATAATCACCATAAAAGACAAAATAATAGCAGTAAACTCAACAGATGAAGCATACGCGCTATGGTATTACCAAACACCAGCAAGCTATTTCGACGCGCTAACAAAAGCAATAGCCCTAAATGTTACATACGTAAGCCTGAGCGACTTTGGACAAATGGACAAAGCAACAAACAAAGCACGTGAAATCAACGCAACAATACTCGCAACCAGAATATTCAACAGCGATGACTACAATGCAGTCAAACAATGGCTTGATGAAGACACATCACACAAAGCAATACTATTCCACAGCGCGTCATACCCATACGGACAAAAAATATTCAATGAATATCCAACAAGAACAACATTCGACGATCCAAACCCCGTCTTCACATGAAACGAAACTATTCATTACTAGCAATCCTCGCACTCGCGCTAATAATAAGACTAATATTTGCTTTTGGCTGGCACGAAATATGGTGGGACTCAGGCGTGTACATAGGAATGGGCAAGTACATGTACAGCGCAGGACAAAACGGGCTGTTTGAACACATAAGACCACTATTCATGCCAATTGTATTAGGCGCATTCTGGAAACTCGGACTAGATCCAGCACTCTTCGGAAGACTATTCGAAATAATCCTCATGCTAGGAATAGTCTGGCTAACGTACCAATTAGCAAAAAACTGGTGGGAAGAAAAAACAGCAATAATAGCATCACTAATCGTTGCAGTAAGCCCCATATTCTACTACCTCAGCTTCCACCAATACACGGAAATTCCCAGCACGTTCTTCGCACTACTAGCACTCTGGCTGTTTATCAAACAAAAACACCTCTTGGCCGGAATCTCAACAGGAATGAGCTTTCTGGCAAAATTCCCAGGAGGAATATTCATAGCAATACTGCTGATAGTGCTTACACTCAACAAAAAATGGAAGCCAGCACTCAACACAGCACTCGGATTTTGCATCATTGCAGTTCCTTACTTCCTCTGGAGCTGGATAACTTACGGCAACCCATTAGCAACATTCCTAGCAGGACAAGAAACAGTTCAACGCGTACTTGGATGCAACGTACTCCACGCAAAACCATGGTGGCAATACTTTTCATGGCTGGCATTCAGCGAGACAAAACTACACTTCCTTGGACTCCTAGGACTTTTCGCACTCTGGAAAAAATGGAAAAAAGAACACATACTATTTGCACTGTGCTTGCTGATTCCACTAACTTACTTCATCCAACTGCACTGCCGAGACTACCGCTATTTGACACTATTCCTGCCATTCGCAGCAATGCTTACAGCACTAGGCACAACATGGTTGTATGATAAATTCCATTTCAAGAAAAAATGGGCATTTGCCATTCTTGCAATTCTACTCGCTGTATGGATGACACACGCCAGCATAAATTACTATTACGGAAATGAACAACAACAGCCAGACATTGTAGCAGAAGAATACTTCAGCTATCTCGGCGACAAACAAATACGGGGAGAAATCTGGACGGCAAACCCAATAATCGCCGCGCACACAGACCAAAAACTCGAAAAAATCTACTATCCCGTATATGGCACGGGCGCATCACAAGACTTTGAAAATTACCTGAAACAAAATCCTGACAAAATAGGAGCAATATTGCTTGACAACTGCGGAGGAGGAATAATCTGCCCCCCGGACGATTCACAATGCGAGCAAAAAACAGAACAATTAATAGCAGAAATCGATAACAAATTCACAAAAGTTTTTGACAAACAATCAGGCAGATGCTGGTACAAGATATGGGTTACTTCTTAATATTCAGTAAGTCCCCAATGGTCAAAGGACCAGAGTCCTTCTTGCCACCCTCAACAAGTTCCTCAGACTCAACCTCAACAAGCTTAATCTTAAGCAATTTTTCAAGCTTCCTCGCCATACTCAAAGGAAGATGGAAAGTGCCACCTTCCAACTTCTGCACAACACTCTCCTTCTCATTCAACATGTGAGCAAAATCCCTCTGCGTCATGCCAGACTTCTCACGAGCACTCCTAATTCTCTGAGCAAAATCAGAAACAACAACTTCAACAACATCAAGCGCCTTAATAACCGCCTTAGAGGCATAAGAAACCGGCTTTTTGACAATCTTTCCAAACTTACCGCAAGCACTGCAAATATTAAGCCTAGAGCCCTCTACAACAGCCTCAAACACTTCCGTATTCCTTGCACACAACTCGCAAACGCTCATATAGAACCATCAGCATGAGCAGTATTAAAATTTTTTGGCTAAAACACAACAGGACTACTCCAAAATAGTGGCGTTTGTTTTTAAAACCACAAAAGTTTAACTCGAATATGGACGACGCATTGGCAGAACACATACGTTTAACAGCAGAAAAAGGCGTATCACGAGAAGAAATACAACAACTCCTTCTACAAGCAGGCTGGCCGGCAGAACAAGTCAAACTATACGTAGAAAAAACGTTCAAAAAACTCGAACAAGGAGAAATAATAAGAGCACACTCACTGTCTAAACGATTCGGAGACAACATAGTTCTAGACAACGCCGAATTCGACGTCAAAAGAGGGGAAATATTCGGACTAATAGGAATGAGCGGGGTGGGCAAAACAACCCTCCTCAACCTAATAGTAGGATTCATAAAACCAGACTCAGGAGACGTAACGCTCGCACTACCAGACGGAACAATACAAAGCGTGCTAAAAAACCCAGACCTCATCAAAAAACACATAGGATTCTCAACACAAACACCAAGCTTCTACAACAAACTAACAGTTAGAGAAAACTTGGAACACTTTGCACGACTATATCACTTGACCGAGCCAGACCTGACAAGAAGATGCAATGCCCTAATAGATCTTGTCGGCCTTAAAGAATCAAGAGACGTACCATCAGTTCACCTGTCAGGTGGAATGCAAAAAAGATTAGACATCGCATGCGCACTAATCCAAGACCCAAGCATATTAGTCCTGGACGAGCCAACAGCAGACCTAGACCCAATACTACGAAAACAGTTCTGGGACCTAATAAGACAAATCAACACAAAAGGAACAACAATACTCCTCGCCTCACACTTTTTGGCCGAAATCGAACTGCTCTGCACAAGAATAGCAATACTACAAAACAAAAAAATAGCACAACTAGGAACCGCAGCAGAACTACGCAACATATACTCCAAAAACTACGAAATCTACCTAGAAACAGAAACCAAAGATTACGACAAGCTGCTCAAAGACTTACAAAGAAGAAAACCATACATCGCAAAAATAACAAAAGAAGCAGGAGAACTAATCATAGAAACACCACAACCAGAACACGTACTTCCCGCCATTGCGGCATTTCTAGAACACCAAAAAGGAAATGTAAAAAGCCTGCACGTAGCAAGGCCAACACTAGGCAGAGTATTTGAAGCAGTGGTGAAGAAATGATTTCTGACGTAATAGAACTAGTTAACAAAAACTTCAAAAACATGATAAGAGCCAAAGCGGGCTCACTAGTAGTAATCTTAGGACCATTGCTCGTAATCTTTCTCGCAGGCATGGCATTCGACAACAGCAACGTATACGCAGTAAAAATAGGAACATATAGGCCGGACGCGGACGCGGTAACAACATCATTGCTTGACCAGCTACGCGATCAGTTTAAAGTCATAGAGTATGGAAGCCAAACAAAGTGCATAGATGCGATAAAGAATACAGACATCAACACGTGCATGATATTCGATGCAAACTTCACTATCGGAGTACCAGCAAAAAACCAAATCACATTTTACGTTGACTATTCCAGAATAAACCTCGTCTGGACAATAATGCAAACAATGACGCAAGAAGTAGGAGCGACAACACTGCAAGCAAGCCAAAACTTAACCAGAATAATCCTTGACACTTTAGATTACACCCACCAACGCGTAGCAGACCAAAGAGAAGTCGTAGTCAGACTAACAACAGAAAACGAACTCATACTCAAAAACACACAAGACCTAATGGCAGAACTAGGAGACCTCAACTTACAATTTGACGAAAGCGGATTCCAACTAAACAACCTCACAAGCGCAAAAACACAAGTCAAACAATGGGTGGACAGCGCCATCTCAATAGGAGAAAAAGGGCTGAGCAAGTCCACATCATTCATCGACGCAGCAAATGCGCTAGTAAAAACCTCAGGAGCAAATACACAAGCACAAGCAAACCTGCTGGCAAGCTTCCAAAAAAGTGTTGACGAAATCAAAACCCTCAAAGCAAGCATGGCAGAAACAAAAACACTCACGCAAGAATCATTCAAAAGATTTGACGCGCAAATAACAAGAGTAACAGAAGCAATAACAAACACAAAAAGCAACCTCCAAGAAGCAGACACGAGCAGACAATTAAGCCTGCGAGTACTAGGAGCAGTAGCAGGACTACTCGACAAAAGTCTCCTCAGCATAATAGAAGTCCAAAAAGCATTCAATGACATAGACAACAAAATCAACGCAATAGAAATCAAAGACCCCGCAGGAATAACACAGCCAATAGTCACAACAATCAAACCAATCGTACAAGAAAAAACGTATCTCAACTATCTGTTCCCAGTTCTAATAGTTCTAATAATAATGTTTACAGCACTGCTGATAACACCAACGCTGATATTACTGGACAAACACTCACCAGCAAGCTTCAGAACATACATGACTCCAGTAAAAGACGCAAGCTACATATTGGCTGATTTTATAACAGCATTCATAATATTATTCCTGCAAGTAATAATTATTTTGGCAATATCAAGCATATTCTTCTCAAGCCAAGTATTAGCAAACATACCAGAAGCAATACTGCTTTTACTAATCATAAATAGCCTGTTCATTCTAATTGGAATGGCAATAGGATACCTCTTCAACAACGAAGAAACAGCAACACTCGGAGCAGTAACAATCGGAGCACTAATGCTGTTTATCAGCGACGTCATCATACCAATAGAAAGCATGCCAGAAGCATTCGCATACATAGCAAGCTTCAACCCATACGTGCTGGCAAGCTCGCTTCTAAGAAGAATTCTGTTATTTGACCAATCACTAATCACAGTATACGGAGACATACTCATACTAATCGGCTACATAATAGCAGCAGCACTAGTCGCATCAGGAATCTACCTCTTAACAAGAAGATACTCACTCCAACAATTGATAAAAGATTTGTCACCAGTGCTGGCAAAAGTACACTTCAAGAAAAAATAAAGATCAAAGTCGTCCAGACCCCCTGCCTGGGCAACCGGGCAGGGTGGTCACTTTATTCTCGTAAACTATATAAACCGTCATATAGCACGCTAGAACTATGCAAGTTTACAATACGCTCACAAAAAAGAAAGAAGAATTCAAACCAATAGACAAAAAACTCGTCAGAATGTACACGTGCGGGCCAACAGTCTACAACTATGCCCACATAGGAAACCTGCGCACGTTCTTGTTTGAAGACCTGCTAAGAAGATGGATCCAATACAGAGGCTATAATGTCAAACAAGTCAAAAACCTAACAGACGTAGAAGACAAAATAATAAGAGACTCACAAAAAGAAGGAAAATCACTCAAAGAATTCACAGAATTCTATACAAAATCATTCTTCGAAGACATAGAAACGCTCAGAATACAAAAAGCTGAAGTTTACCCGAAAGCAACAGAGCATGTAAACGAAATGGTAGAAATGATAAAAATACTCCTAGAAAAAGGACTAGCATACAAAACAGAAGATGGCATTTACTATTCAATTTCCAAGTTTGAAAACTACGGGCAATTCGCACATGTAGACATCACACACCTGCAAGCAGGAGCGTCAGGAAGAGTGAGAGCAGACGAGTACGAAAAAGAAAACGTGGCAGACTTCGCCCTATGGAAGTTCTGGGACAAAAAAGACGGCGACGTATACTGGGAAACAGAACTAGGAAAAGGAAGACCAGGATGGCACATAGAGTGCTCGGCAATGAGCGCAAAACATTTGACAGACGCATTTAACAAAAACTTTCATCCGGACAAATTCACAACAATAGACATCCATACGGGAGGAATAGACTTAGTATTCCCACACCACCAAGACGAAATAGCACAAACAGAAGGATGTGCGAATAAACCGTTCTCAAAATACTGGATGCACTCAGAACACCTGTTAGTGGAAGGCAAAAAAATGTCAAAATCACTAGGAAACTTTTACACACTAAGAGACGTACTCGCAAAAGGATACAGCCCACTAGCTATCAGATATTTGCTGTTAGCAACCCACTACAGACAAAAATTAAACTTCACATTCGAAGCATTGGAAGGAGCAACAACAGCAGTACAAAGAATAAACGATTTCGTATTAAGACTAAAAGAAGCACACGGAACAAAAAATAAAACAGAAACACATGAGGCAGTAGAAAAAGCAAGAATGCAGTTTGAAAAATCATTAGATGACGACTTAGAAATCTCGCCAGCACTAGCATCGATATTTGACCTAATGAACACAATAAACAAATACTTGGACTCACACGAACTAAGCAAAGAAGACGCAGAAAGAACAAGCAAATTCATAGAAGAAGCCAACAAAATACTTGATATCCTAACAAAAGAAGAAAAACTCAAACCAGAATTACAAAAACTAGTAGATGAACGAGAAAAAGCCAGACAAATCAAAAACTGGGCAAGAACAGACGAACTAAGAGACGAGCTCAAAAAACACGGAATAGCCGTAGAGGATACATCACATGGTCAACGCTGGAAAAGAATTCTTTCGTAAACGATACGAGGCATTGGGCGGGCAAATAGAAGAAATACCGCACATCACTACACTGCGAGTTAATACACTCAAAATAACAGCAAAAGAACTCGTAGAAAGACTAGAAAAACTAGGAGTAAAATTAGAAAGAATACCATTTACAAAAAACGGCTACACAGTACAAAGCAAATTCTCACTCGGAGCAATAACAGAGTATTTGTTAGGCTATTATTATTTACAAGAAACAGCATCACAACTACCAGTAGAAGTACTAGACCCCAAACCAACAGACATAGTACTTGATGCGTGCGCAGCACCAGGAGGAAAAACCACACAAATAGCAGCGCACATGAAAAACCAAGGAACACTCATCGCTTACGATTTAAAAGAACACAGAATACCAAGCCTGCTAATGAATATTGAACGTTGCGGAGTAACAAACACAACAGTATTCCAAGACCACGTAGCACGAGCAGTAAAACTAGGAATAAAATTCGACAAAATATTATTTGATGCGCCCTGCGCAGGAAACTATTTAACCGAAGCCGGCTGGTTTGAAAAAAGAACACTAGAAGGAATACAAATAAGCAGCGAAATACAAAAAAGACTATTTGAAGACACAGTTCGCGTCCTCAAACAAGGAGGAACACTCGTATACAGCACGTGCTCACTAGAACCAGAAGAAAACGAACTAAACATACAATGGGCGCTTGACAACCTGCCAGTCAAACTCGAAAAAGTCAGCCTAGAAATAGGAGAGCCAGGACTAACAGAAATATTCGGGAAAAAACTCAACCCCGACATAGCACTATGCAGAAGATTCTGGCCGCACAAAACAAAAACAGAAGGATTCTTCATAGCAAAACTGGTGAAACAATGAGCATCGAAGAGTTCTTGAAACTATTCGGAATAAAGAGAAAAATAGAAACACAACTCGTCAGCAGATCATACTTCATAGTCAAGGATAGACAATTCCTCGGCAAAAATCCGGCCTATTCAGGCGAATGCATCGCACATATCAGAGGACCGGTACTAATACCATCAACAACTTTTCTGCAACAAATCGGAAAAGAAGCAAGAAGACACGTAATATTAAATCCAAAAGCAGAATGGCTCTACACCTGCGGAAGAGACGTCTTCGCTAAAGGCATAACATCGCATAACAACCCCGTTTTAGGAGACAGAGTGGTAGTTCTCAACCAACATAAAGAATGTCTTGGTTACGGAGACATGACGGCACCATTGACCGACGCAAGAGTCGTCATCAAAAGACTATTCGACATAGGCGACCTGCTAAGAAGAGAAAGAAAGACCAGAAAAGTAAGAAACGCGCCGAATTTATGAATTCGGCTGGCTTCGAGAAGCACTCCCCTCGAAACGTTTAAAAACAACTTCTAACGCAAACACAGTATGGCCGACAAATACGACCCAAAAATCGAAGAAGAAAAATGGGTGAAACATTGGGAAAAAGAAGGAACATACAAGTTCAACCCAGAACAAAAAGGAGACATTTACAGCATAGACACACCACCGCCAACAGTCAGCGGGAAAATGCACATCGGACATGCCTTCTCATACACACAACAAGACATAGTGGCACGCTACAAAAGACTGCGCGGCTATAACGTATTCTACCCATGGGGAACAGACGACAACGGACTGCCAACAGAACGCCTAGTAGAAAAACTCAAAGGCGTAAAAGGCAGCAAGATGGACAGGCAGGAATTTATCAAACTCTGCGAGCAAACAGTCGCAGAAATAATGCCCTCATTTGTTGCAGATTGGAAAAGAATAGGCATGAGCTGCGACTTCACACACGCGTACAGCACAATAAACGCTCATTGCAGAAAAATCTCACAATGGAGTTTTATAGATTTACAAAAAAAAGGAAGAGCATACCGCAAGAACGCCCCATCACTCTGGTGCCCACTATGCGAAACAGCAATCTCACAAGTCGAATGCCAAGACTCAGAAAAAAACAGCACGTTCAACGACATCGTATTCAAAGTAGACGGAAAAGAACTACTAATAGCAACAACAAGACCAGAACTAATACCAGCATGCGTAGCAGTATTCGCTCATCCTAACGACGACAGGTACAAGAACTTATTCGGCAAAAAAGCAACAACACCAATATTCAACAAAGAAGTCCCAATAATGTCAGACGAAAGAGCAGACCCAACAAAAGGAACAGGAATAGTCATGTGCTGCACGTTCGGAGACCAAACAGACATAGCATGGTATCTGGCATACAATCTGCCCCTCATAGAAGCAATAGGAAAAAACGGCACGATGGCAGCACCCGCAGGAAAATACCAAGGACTCAAAATCCACGAAGCACGCAAAGCAATACTCGCAGACATGAAAACAGAAGGACTACTACGCGCGCAAAAACCAATCAAACATGCAGTCAAAGTACACGAAAGATGCGGAACAGAAATAGAAATAATCCAAAGCAAACAATGGTTCATAAAATACCTAGACCTACGAGAAAAAATGCTCGAATGGGGCGCAGAACTAAACTGGCACCCAGACTTCATGAAACACCGCTATAACAACTGGGTAAAAGGACTGCAATGGGACTGGCTAATATCAAGACAAAGATTCTTCGGAGTACCATTCCCAGTATGGTACTGCTCAAAATGCGATGAGCCAACATTCGCCGAAGAAAAACAACTGCCAGTAGACCCGCTAAAAGACAAACCATTGAAATCATGCTCCAAATGCAAAAACACAGAATACATAGGAGAAAAAGATGTGCTAGACACGTGGGCGACAAGCAGCATGACACCACAACTAGCCATACAATTAGTCCCTGAAAAGCACCGAGCAAAACTATACCCGATGAGCCTGCGCCCACAAGCACACGAAATAATCTCATTCTGGCTGTTTAACACTCTTGTAAAATCACAATTACACTACGGCAAAAACCCATGGAAAGATGTTGCTTTGTCCGGCTATGTCACAGACCCACTCGGCGAAAAAATGAGCAAAAGCAAAGGAAATGTCGTAGACCCGCAAATAGTACTAACAAAATACAGCGCAGACGCTTTACGATACTGGGCAGGCGGAAGCAAACTAGGAGAAGACATAGCATACCAAGAAAAAGAACTCATAACAGGAGACAAGTTCGTAACAAAACTCTGGAACGCAGCAAAATTCACAAACATGCACCTAGAAGGATACGATTACAAAGGAACATCAATAGAAACACTCGATTTATGGATACATGCCAAACTGGCAAGAACAATCAAAGAAGCAACAGAAGCATTCGACAATTACGAATATTTCAAAGCAAAAACAATAATAGAAGCATTCTTCTGGAAAGACTTCTGCGACAATTACTTAGAACTAATTAAGTCAAGAATGTACGAGCCAAAAATACCACAGCACAAAAAAAGCGCGCAACACGCACTATACATCTGCTTGTCAGCAATCGTACGATTAATGTCACCATTCACACCATTCATAACAGAAGAAGTCTACCAATTATACTTCAAAGAACAAGAAAAACACCCGAGTGTGCACTTATCAAAATGGCCGGAAATACCAGCTGTTAACGAAAAAGCAGAACAAGCAGGCAATATCGCGGTTGTCGTCTTGGCAGCAGTACGCAAGAAAAAATCAGAAATGAAAACATCAATGAAAACACCAGTCAAAAGACTGGTCATAGAAACAAAAATTGACATCAGCGGAGTACTAGACGACCTCAAAGCAACAACCGCAGCAGAAAAAATAGAACTAGGAAAAGCAACAGAAGAACTAACACCAGAAGTAAAAATAACAGCCGAATTCTAAGACAAATTGGCAACAGCGCCCTTAACCTTCTTCTCCATATCATAATAACTCAACTTGGACAACTTACCAGAACGAATTCTTTCCCTAACCTGAGCCAAAAACTTAGCCACTCTTTCCTGCAAAACATCCTCTTCCTGCTTAAAACGAACCAACAACACATTAGCTAAAGGACTATCGTCCAAAGACTTCTCCTGATGCACAGCCTTAAGCTTAGTCCTAATCTCAGAAATCAACTCAGAAGCATGCACAGAAGGATCAGTAATAGCAAACTGCTTTACAAGAGCCTTCTCTTTACCATCATCAAACAAAATCCTAACCTTAACCTGGTCAAACTGAGAATAATAATCAACCACGTCAATCTTCTTAAAATTAACGTCAACAGCTTTCATGCTCGGCTTATCAACGATTCTATATATAAAATTTACGCTGCTTTTCTGGCCTGCTCAACTTTTTGCTGAGCCTGAGCCATTTGAGAAGTGAACTGATTAGCATTCCTCTGGAATTCCGTGTCAACCCGCGCCTTATTCATAGTAATTGCGCTCAAAGAACGAGTCAGCTCAGACAACAATTGGCTTTGAGAGTTCTGAAGCGCGCGCTGGCCTGTAGTAATCTGAACAATGTTGCTCTCAATAGCACTGCGCGAAGCCTGCAAAGCACCCATCGCTTCCTGAGTCATTCTCGCCCTAGCTTGTTCCTGATTAACAGCAACGCTTTCAACACTTGATTGCAATTTCAACATTTTAGCCTCATCTGCAAGTGTTGCAAGCCTAGCAGCTACTCCTTCAATCGAAGAAGCAGCACTGACCAATGACTGAAAACCCGCGTTAATCTTCTGAAAACCAGCATGCAAGCCCTGCATCAAAGGACCAAGAGGCATAGAATCACGCAAAACAGCAAGCATATCATCAGTAAAAGGAAGCGCGCCATCACTGTTAAGCTTCAAAGCAGTATCCTGCAAATTAAAAATCTCAGTAAACATTCCACCAACACCAGTTGTTGCCTTAATAGGAACTTCCTCAGCAATGCCGCCCTGCTCCTTTGCAAGCACGTTAACAGAAGCGGCAAAAGAAGCAACAGCTACCTCCAACTTCCTCATAGACTGCTGAAAATTCTTCTGGAAAGAAATGATCTTCTTTTCATGCCTGACCGCATTTTTCTCAGCAGAAACAAGCGTGTTCAAAATACTCCGGATGTCACCCAACACTTTCCTAACTTCATTAATAGGACCCTTAAGCTGAGCCCGCATGGCTTTCAAAGTATTAAGCTCGCCTTTAAGCCTTGCAATTCCCTCCTTAAGCTTATCAATTTGAATTTTAATCTGCTCGACAAGCCCCTTGTTTTTACTAGCCTTGGCAGCCCACATCGCAGTATACAAAGCACCAAGCTTGGCCCTTTTAGCCTGAAGGACAACAGAAACAACCGTGATAATAGAATTACCTAAGCCTCGGGATAAAATCTTTCCAATCTGAGAAGCACCCTTGCTAAGCGTTCTAGCATGATTAGTTACGTCCTTAACAGCATCAACATCCTCAGCAAGGTCTACAACAAACTGCAACCTTGTCTTGTTAATATCCCGCTCGTTAATAAAAATCTGATTGCAAGTAAGCGACATATTCTGAACAGTATTCAAAACAGCACGCCTTCCCGCAGTATCAATAACCTGCATAGAACCCATGCTCTGCAACTGCTGTTCCATAGAATTACCGTAACCGACAAGAGCACTAACCATTGCCTGCTCCTTCTCGATAGCTGACTTCTCAGCAGCCACTTCCAGCTGAATCTTAACGCTCAAATCCTTCTCAGCAGCAACAATAATATCCTCGTATTCCTCAATAGTCTCAACTTCACGCTCTTCCTTAGCAAGCATTGCAACATCAGGCGCTTTCCCTCTCTCCTTAGCCTCAATAGAACGTTCAATAGCCTCTGCTCCACGCCTAAACTCAGTTTCCTGAGGAAAATAACGCTGTTCAATAGCACGCTCGCCAGAAGTAACAGTCTCAGCCTTTTTCCAAACATGACGCATAACAAACCAAACACTAACACAAATAACCATCAGGCCAATAAAAGTGGCCATGTTGCCAGTTAAAATCAAAGACATCATACCAAGTAAGGCAAAATAGCCAAAAACCTCTTTGGTGTTCTCCTCAATCTTAGAAATCTTGTACATGAAAAGAACACCAATAAGAATAGTAAACATGAAAAACCAAATGTACGCTCCTGGGAAAGCACGCTCTAGCTGGCTGAGAATAATACCCTGTGGACCAAGATAAGGATTTGCCATAAAACCTCTTTACTCATAAAATAAGAACAACCCTATATAAACATTCGCCCACACAAATATTAATAAAACTCTTACATTCTAAAGAATACTATGCTGTGGGTACAAAAATACAAGCCAACACTAGAAAACATACCGCATGATACGAAACAGTTGCAAGAGTTTACTACAAATTACGCTAAACAAAAGAAAAAAGCACTATTACTGCACGGACCAACAGGAACAGGCAAAACAGCAGCAGTAAACGCACTAGCACGCAAACTAGGACTAGAACTAATAGAAGTAAACGCGTCAGACTACCGAAACGCAGATGAAATCAACGCGAAAATCGGAAATGCACTCAAACAACAAAGCCTATTCGCACAAAGCAAACTCATTCTTGTAGATGAAATAGACGGAATAGCAGGAAACGAAGACAGAGGAGGAGTAAGCGCGCTGGCAGAATTGATTGCTCAATCCAAATACCCAATAATTCTCGTCGCAAACGACCCATGGGATAGCAAATTCAACACATTACGAACAAAAAGTGCGCTAGTAGAATTCCCAGCACTAACAACGACAGCAATGGTGCCAATACTACAAAAAATACTAACGGCAGAAAAAATGGCAGCAGATGACATGGTTTTGAAAACACTCGCGCGCAGAAGCGGAGGAGACTTACGCGGAGCAATAACAGACTTACAAATGCTATCACAAGCAAACGCACTAACAGTACAAGGACTAGAAACACTGCACGACCGAGAACACTCAGAGAGCATAATGCAAGCACTAGTCAAAATACTAAAATCAACAGACCCAGCAGTAGCAGTAAGCGCTTTAGATTTAGTTGATGAAGACATAGACGAAGCATTCCTATGGATAGATGAGAATTTACCAAAAGAATACAAAAACCCAGCAGACCTAGCACGCGCTTACGAAATGCTCGCAAAAGCAGACGTTTACAGAGGCAGAATACGCAGATGGCAATACTGGAGGTATCTCGCTTACGTTAATATGTTGATGACAGCAGGAGTAGCAACAGCCAAAGACAAAAAATCAACGGAATTTGTTACGTACGGCAGAACACAACGATTGTTGAAGATATGGATGGCAAACCAAAAGTACAACAGACGCAAGCGAGTCGCAGGAAAACTAGCGGCAGCAACACACTGCTCAAAGAAAAAAGCACTACAGGACACTTTGCCATACATACACTACTTGTACCAGAAAAAACATCCGATGACAGAAGCGATTACGGAAGAATTGAAGCTTGATGAGGAAGAGTTGGAATGGCTGAACAAATAATCACTTATGCCCAAAACCTTTTTAAATCACCCTCCTTAGCATTTTAACATGGGCAAATACGAAGATGTCGTCAATCTGGCACTAAGAAGAAGCTTATTCTTTCCTTCTAATGAAATCTACGCAAACGCGCCAGCAGGATTCTATGATTTTGGCCCTTACGGAGCAACAATCAGGCGCAAGATTGTAGAATTGTGGAGAAAACACCTAGTCCAAAAAGAAGAATTCCTAGAACTAGACGGCGCAATAACAATGCCAGAAGACGTATTCAAATCCTCAGGGCATTTAACAAACTTCAACGACCCAGTCACACAATGCAAGAAATGCAACACAATACACAGAGCAGACAAACTATTAGAAGAAACAACCAAAAAACCATACAAAGAATCAGCACCACTAGAAGAACTAACAACTGCCATCAAAGAACACAAAGTAAAATGCCCAAAATGCAAAGGCGACCTGATGGACGTCAAAAGATTCAACATGATGGTAAAAGCAGACATAGGAGTCTCAACAAAAGCACCCTGTTATTTACGACCAGAAACCTGCCAAACAATCTTCGTAGACTGGCTCAGAATGATAAGAACAATGAGAGTAACACTCCCACAGGGAGTATCACAAGCAGGAAAATCCTTCAGAAACGAAATATCACCAAGACAAACACTATTACGACAAGTAGAATTCTCACAAATGGAAACAGAAGTGTTCTTCGACCCAACACAAATTGACGAAATAGAAAGATGGGAAGAAGTAAAAGACTACCCATTACGAATAATGAAAGCAAACTCAGACAAAACAGAATACATTACAGCAGAAAAACTAGCCAAAGACAAAACAGTCAGTGGAAAAATAATCGCGTATTACTTGGCCAGAACACAGCAATTATTCGAAAAATACGGCATACCAATAGACAAAATGAGATTCAGACAACTCGACGACAAAGAAAGAGCATTCTACGCAAAAGAAGGCTGGGACTTCGAAGTCGAAACAAGTCTTGGCTGGGTAGAACTAGTCGCAAACAACTACAGAACAGACTATGACTTGAAAGGACACATGGAAGGAAGCAAAACAGACCTGCAGTTCACAACACCAGAAGGAAGAAAATTCATACCACACATCTGGGAAATCTCAATAGGCATTGATAGAACATTCTACGTAGCACTAGAAATGGCGTACAAACAACAAGAAGACAGAATATGGCTCTCACTCCCACCAACACTAGCACCGCTGCACGCAGGAATATTCCCATTATTAGCAAACAAGCCAGAACTAACAGCAAAAGCAAAAGAAATCTTTGAAGAACTAAGAGACTGCTACGAAGTCATGTATGACAAAACAGGAAGCATAGGAAAAAGATACGCAAGACTAGACGAAGTAGGAGTACCATGGTGCATCACAATAGACTTTGACTCACTAACAAACAACGACGTAACAATAAGAGCAAGAGACAGCGCACAACAAAAAAGAATAAAAACAAGCGAGTTACGTGATACACTATACCAATTAATAACAGGAAAAATGCACATTTAGGGGGTTAAACCATGGAAATCAAAGATTTACAAGCAGGACAAGGAAAAATCGACATGATAGTAGAAGTAACAAGCATAGAAGCACCAAGAACATTCGACAAGTTCGGGAAATCAGGAAAAGTCGCAAACGCAAAAGCAAAAGACGCATCAGGAGAAATCACGCTAACACTCTGGAATGAACAATGCGACATAGTCAAAGCAGGAATGAAAGTACACATCATAAACGGCTACGTATCAGAATTCAAAGGAGAAAAACAACTCGGAACAGGAAAGTTCGGCAGACTGGAAATAGTTCAGTAAGGTTTTTAAAGCGTCACCTTTCTTTTTAGAGGATATGGGCGTGTAACTCAGCCCGGGAGAGTACACCGCTGAAGACGGTGCTGTCGCTGGTTCAAATCCGGCCACGCCCATTTTTTATTTTTTCTAACCAGTAGCTATCATCGCTGTTCCAACAATTCTTGCAGCGATAATGTTGAAAATTAACATGACAACACCGGCAATCGCACAGTACAACAAAGTGCTCCAGATCAAGTTCTGGCCGAGCAAATAACGCTCTTGCAAGCTGTCAGCACCATTCTCAATGCCATTAGAAAGAACAGTCAAAATGTAAACGATCTGAAAAACATAAATGCCAACAACAGCTTGGAAAAAATACGTAGGAACACCATCACCAAACAAGTTAGCAAGAGTTCCAATCTGCGAGCCAGCCTGTTCAGTGCCCAAATTCGTAATATTCTTCGATAAATTGCCCAAAATGTAAGTAATCATAGAAGTAATACCAATAACAATGCCGGAAATAGCCGGAGTTAAGAAAGCAATCTGGGACTTCATATCAGAAATAATGTCCGACATCAAATCCTTCAAACGCTCATTCACCTTATGAATCTCCTTAATATAACGCGCAACGTTCAACAAAGCCTGAGCAGCAATCAAAGGACCCTTCTTAACGCTCTCAGTCAAAACCTTCATCGAAGATTGAATAATCGCGCTCGGGAAAGCAACAATAGCGCCACGCTGAGGATTAAAAATAGCCTCCTGCACGCTCATACCAAGACTGCTAATGTTCGTAGCCACAAGCCTGAAAAAACGACCAGAAGTAGAATCTTCCATGACCTCTGCAACCTTCGGGAAAGCAATCTCAGCAGGCAAACCATCACCAAGCCTGTTGCCCAATTGGAACAAAGCAGTCGAAAACTCGTCCTCCAACTTCTTAGCTTCCTCACGAATCTTAATCACGTTAGAACTACGCAGTCTAAAGTACAAACCAAAACTCAAAGCAAGAGCAATCGGGAAAAACAAAGACAACAAACTAGCACCAAGACCAAAAGGACCAATAATCAAGCCCTCAATCTTACCACTCTCCTTGTAGCCCAACAAGTCAAAACCACCAATAACAAGATCATATTCCGGATAAATAAAATGAATAATAATCGGAGATAAAGCGACCATTAACAAAGCCGAGCCAACAATAACTGCGATAAAAGCAGGGTGGATATTAATTTCCAAACTACCAAGCTTGATAATCACATTTCTATACTTCTTCAGCGCAGGATTAATCTCGGAAATATCAGTATCACCATAACCAGTCGGCCTCTTAGCAAGCGCGTTCCTGCCCATGAAATAAACAATAACAGGCAGGGTCACGTTATATAGGGCGGCAATATGATACCAAGCAACACCCTCCATGAAGCTGACAACTAGAGGAAGAATAACCAGCCCTAAGATAGGCAGGATGACACCAAGCATGTGCAACATCGTAATAGGGCCCTTCAAGTTCTGAGCATAATGCAACATCTTCTCATAAGTTTCATCCAAGATAACGTCCAAAGACTTGTCCAACAAGCTCAAACGACGCTCATTAGAAGTCTCATATAACGAGCTCTCAACAAGATGGAAGCTTTCAACGAACTCAAGATTGTACGCTCTCCAGCCCTCAAGATAAGTCTCCAAAGAATCCTTAATACTCTCAAACTTAGAACTCTCAACATCCCACATAATCTTACGCAAGTCCAAACTCAAAGGAGGAGCTAAATGATCGGAAGCAAACTCAATAGCAAGCTCCAAATTGGACGTATGACGCATGTAAGTAACAACGTAAAAAATACACAAGACCATTTGGTTGCTGGACTTCATACGCCACTGGTTGGCCAAAAAGTCAGGAAACTTCTGCAAAATAAAAATACAGGCAATACCAACAGCCATGAAAAACAAAGTAAAGAACATACTATCAAGAACGAACAATGAGAATAGCACTCCTGCAATTAAAAATAGAATCGGAAAAACCAAACTCGCAGCCATAACACCAGAAGGAGTCGTCTGCAAATGACAAGCCTCAATGAGATTCTTTAACTGCGCAGCCCTGTCAGGCTTCACCTTCATACTTATAATCTTAGCAGAAAAATTACATAACTTCTCATAAAAAGTCATATGCGCAGGCAAAAGCTCAGAACGGAAAATCTGGTACTCGCGGCTGTAAAGTTGAGAACTGCCCATGGAAGCCTGAATGTCCAACTGCTGAGCTAATTTCTGCTTGTACTTCGCAACCATGTCCTGATCGCTCATCGCTTCACCGCACGCTTCAACCACTCATTCCAAGCAAAAAAGATACGCTCGCTATCAAGACTGCCAACTTCCTCGCGCACCTGCTCAGAAATCCTGTGAAACTCATCATTAGCACGAACGTAAAACTCAGCTTCCAACAAGTCAAAATTCTTCGACTTCTGAGCAGTCTCAACAAGAGTCTGCTTAATCTTAGCGCGCAAGTTAATATTATCCCAAACAGCATCCCAATTACCAGCCCACTCCTTAACACTGCCAGCAACAGCCTTGATAACATCACTGTCTCCTCTAAGCAAATCATTTGTCGGAACAAGACTGTCAGTCTGAGGGTCATACTTGAACAAGTCAACAAAACCATTCTCAGTCAAAGGATCATCCTCCCACAACTTACGCACTTCAGTAATCTGAGTAACACGCCTAAAACGATGAATACCATCAGGACTCCTCACCGGATTAGCAACAACAATCAAGTCAGTTGCCTTAAAACTCGTCCTCGGAACACCCAAATCATTAACGACACGATCAAACACACCATACGGGCTATCACCGTGAATAGTGCCAGCAACAACGTTAGCAAGAGCGCCAACACGCATAGCCTCATACAAAGCCCTCGCTTCAACGCTTCTGACTTCACCAACGATCAAACTAGAATCGCCCAAACGCAAAGTACTACGAATGCCCTCATCAGCACTAACTTCCATCGTACCTCTTGTTAAAGCGCTGGCAACCTTCATGCTTTGAATGTTATAACCCATCTTACGCAAACTATCAACAGGCAACTCAAGAGTATCCTCAATCGTAATAATCCTCGAACGGCGCATAATCTCAACCATAACACTGCCCAACAAACTAGTCTTACCAGAGCTTCTTGTTCCAGCAACAAGAATAGTTCTAGAACCATCAATCAAAAAACTCAAAACGCCAGCAGCCAACGGATTAATCATCTTTGTATTAATGAACAAAGGCAAAGTCCACGGCTTATCACGATGCCTTCTAATAGAGTAAGCTAATCCAGTCGGATTAAGAGGAGCAGTAATAGCGGCAACTCTAGCACGCACGGTTGGCAAAACAAGCTCGGTATCCAAAATCGGGTTAGCCTCGTCCAACGGACGACCAGAAATCATTCTTAACTTTGAAGCCCAACTTTCACCCTCAGGCGAAGTCGGAATAATGTTCGTAGTACAATCACCAAAATCATTATGGACAATAAATATCGGAATCCTGCCCATTGGCGAGTTAATCGTAATATCCTGAATTTTATCATCATCAAGCAATACTTCCACGAGACCAAAACCAACAGTATACCTAACTAAAATCTTAGCAAGCTCATCACGATCCTTAGCACGCAAATGCACATTCCTATTAGCAGAAAGCTCTTCCAACATATCACTGCCAACACTAGTGAAAACCTGCCTCATCCTCTCAGGATCAATAAACTCAGAACGCTTAGGCTTGTGCTCAGCCATAATCTTCCTCGCAGCATCCAAAAGATCATACTTCTCCTCAGAAAGCTTAAACTCACTAGGAACCATATGATACAAGTATTGCACGCTTTCAGGCATAGAAAAAATCGTAATTTCAGTATCACCAACCTGATAACTAGCCAATTCCTCACCCTCAGCAGGAAAAGTAGCCATTAATTTAGTAAACATAAAATCAGGCTTGATAGTTGGAGTGAAAACGCGGCGATAAATCGTCCTATCGCCAGGCTGGAATCCAGGCAAGAAAGGCAGTGCAATCTTAATCAGCTTGGTATTCTCCAACAAAGTAATCGTGTCCTGCAACAGCCTGTAATAATTCTGCAAACATTGAACGCCATCCTGAGAAACAATACCAGCCTCAATCTGCCTTTTCTCCTCACGCGCCAAACGCTTAAGCTCAACATAAGCAGCAACAGGGTCAGACTTGAAAGTCCTGAACAAAATGTTCTGAATGTTAGCATAACGCGGAGTAACCCAGCGCGCACAAGCAGGAGTGGACAACAAACCATACGCGAACTTCTGCTTAACCAACTGCTTGTAAATAGAAGCAAGCTCTGAAAGCACCTGAACCTGGCCCTCATCATACTCAAAATCACGCTTTTGAACAAAAACAATTTGGGTGACAGTGCCAGCCTCTGCCAGCATGTCCATAGTCATGCTCATCAAACGAGGTTCGTCCTCCAAACTAGGAAAAAACGGGCAGGCTTCGCAATCTACACGCAGAATAATATCCTCCCCTTCACGAATAATCTCGTACTTACCGCACTCCACTAACCCACCTCTTTACTACTTGCTTAGAGTCACGCAAATTTAATACTATATAACTCGATTTAAACCTTGATACATATATAAACGTTTACAATGCCAGAAGAAACCTTTGCACCAGCACCGCCAGAACCCGCCAAGAAGGGAATGTTCGGAGGAAAACAGCCTCCGGCTATGCCAGACATCAGCGGGATGACAGAACAAGTCAACATGATGGCGGCAAGAGTAAGAATAGGAGAAGAAAGATACAGTGAACTACGAAAAAAACTTCTAGTAGTAGAGCAAAACATGCTCTCAAACCAAAAAAAATTCGTGACAGAAATAAAATCATTACAAACAGAAATGAACGAGTTCAAAAGAACAATACAAGCAGTAGAAGACAAAATCATTACAATCATCAAAGAACTAAGACTTACAGCAAGAAAAGAAGACATAGACGTGATGAAGCGGTATTTGGACCTCTGGAACCCAGTCAAGTTCATAACGAGCCAACAAGTAGAAAGAATAATAGATGAGAAACTAGGCAAAAACGAAGAAACACTAAAACCCAACTACGACAGCCCATCATAAGCAAACCTTTAAAAGCATTAAATTCACAGTTTAACAAAAAGAGTTGAACCAAATGGCACTAATGGATATGTTCAAAAAGAAAAAACCAGACACACCAGGTTATCCTATGCCTGGAATGCCAGGTCAAGCACCAATGCCAGGAGAAATGCCACCGCCAATGCCAACAGAAGTACCAATCTCGCAAGTAGCCAGCATGCAAATACAAGGGCTCACGAACAACCAAATCATACAATCACTGCAAAGACAAGGCTACCAGCCAACACAAATATATGACGCCCTGGCACAAGCAGAAGCAAAAAGAAGCATAGAGCCAATGGAAGCACCAGGCGAAATGCCTCCGCAAAGAACAGAAATGAGACAAGCACCCACTCATCCAGAATCAGAAGCAGTCGTAGAACAAATCATAGAAGAAAAATGGCACGAACTGCAAAAAGACCTAGTCAAATTTAATGAATGGAAGGACATGATGACATCAAGAATGGACAAGCTTGAACAAAGCACGACAGATATGAAAACAGACCTTGACGGACTCCACAAAGCAATAGTTGCGCGCATAGGAGAGTACGACAAAACACTAATGGACGTCGGAACAGAAATCAAAGCCATGGAAAAAGTCTTCCAAAAAGTACTACCAGAACTCACAGGGAACATTCAAGAACTTTCTAGAATAACCAAAAACGTAAAAGGAAAATAAGTCATTCAGATTTCGTCATCTGCCGAATAGTAAAGAACGCAATCATAAGCACCAATACCATTCCAAGAACTTTAGTATGGAACAAAGTCTGCCAAAAACCATACGCTTCATCCGCAGGCTTCACATAACCAGTAACGTTGTCACCTTCTGCCAAAGTTCTGAAACCCTTTTCTTCATTAATAACGGCAACAAGAGAGCCAACGCCGATAATAATCATAATTGCCATGACCCAGGTGCCAATGCCGAACTCTCCCTCTGTAACAAACGCAGTAATAGCCTTCTGGTCATAACCGAACATCATGAAAGCCAAGATAAACAAAATTGTGAAAATTACGAACAACACGAACCAAGGCGCCATCAAATTAATAGTCTTAATAGCGATCGGCGAAAGCAAAGTCATAATAGCAGTAATAATAGCAATCAACGCGGCCATGCCCTGCTTTTCCTTAAACCAAGCAGTCTGAGACAAAACAGCATAAACAAGAACCAAAACTAGCAAAAACGGAAAAACACCGCCAAACTGCTTCAACACTGAAATGTCCAAAGGCGTTGCCATTACTTAATCTCCTCCATCAAACTCGTAACTCTCTTATGCACAGGCTCTCCACCTTCTTCTCTCATCACAAACCAGCCAACCAAGCCCATAACGAGCAAAACGATAATACCTGCCTGAATGGCAGGGTCACGAAGCCAGTTAAATGCGGGGAAAGTATTCGGAAACACGGCCATCAAAATAACAAAAGAAAGTATAACTGCTGCAATCATTCCAATAATCTTGTACATAGCGTTAGGAACTGTGGCACCAGAAATGCCAAACAACAAAGCAATCACTAAAACAGCAACAATAAGAATCACAGTCTGAGGCAAAAACTTGTTAATCAAATTAATAGGATCCAAATCAGGCGGGTAAACACCAGCAGCATGAGGAATAGTAACACCTAACGCAATAACCATGGCAACAACAGCGTTTAATTTCCTTTCAGGCTCGTAAACAGGAACTTGTTTTGCATCAGCACCAGTGCCAACAGTCTTAGTCTCAGGAGAACCATCAGCCTTCAATTTATTTTTCCTAAACAAAGCGACTCGCTGAAGAATGCCCCAAATCAAAGCAAAAATCAACAAAAAAGGAAGAATAAAATCTATGAATCCAAAGTCCTGAAGGTATTGAAACGCACCTCTTAAACTTTGTCCGCCAGTCGGATAACGTTCAAATGCCATAAGATTATGGAGCGCCCATCCAGTTCTTTAGGAAACTCTTGAATGGCGTTTCGTTCGGCTTTGGAGGCTCTCTAATGATGAAGAATCCAACCAGACCAAGCACTAACAGTATGATGATTAAAGCTTGAACTGAAGGGTCACGCAAGAAACTAAACGTCGGCCACCAGCCAGGCAAGATAGCCATCAAAATCATGAAAACCAAAAAGCCCAAAGCAACAAGAGCAATAGCCCACAACATAACGCTAGGGATTTCTCCGCCAGCAAGGCCAAGCAGCAATACTACACACAAGATTGCCACAAGAATAACAGCAGTCTGAGGCAAGAAAGTATTGATAATGTTAACAGGGTCAGAGTCAGGACTGTACAAGCCAGTAATATGAGGCACTACGACCATAGCGGCAATAACAAGAGCAATAATACCGTTAATACGCCTGTCGCCCTTTCTAGCGTCGCCTGTTCCTTCGCCAAACAATTTAACACGCTGCAAAACAGCAAAAATAATAGTGAAAATCAAGATGAAAGGCAGCAAGGCATCCAAGAAACCCCAATCTATCAAAGTCTGGAAAACACCTCTTCCCGCGTACGAACCATATTGGAACAACATTTTTGCTTACCTCTTTTTTTAATCCTTCTTAGGCTCTCTCATTATCCACACCATAAAGAGAATCACTACGATTATTAAAACTATCGCAGCAACAGCAGCATTAGTGTAAAACTGGGAAAGCCAATCCCAGAACACTTCAAGCCACGTTCTCCCATCCTCAGCAGTAACTGCATCCAAAAATATGAAAACAATCGCAATAGCAATAACGACCATGAAGCCAGTACGCCAAGCATCCTTAAGCGCGACACCCTCGGTATCGACTTCCGTCCTAGTGTAGAACGTGCCAACCATCATCAAGAAGAACACGATTAACAGCAAAAGAACAACAATCTCACTGCTAATCTTAGTAATAGCCTCAACAAGCTTAGAACTTGCGACAACCATGAAAGCAATGACAAACGCAGTCATAGCGTTCAAATTCTTCTTCGTAAACTCCTTCTTGTCCTTTCCAAGCTCAATGCCGAAAATCTTAGTACGCTCAAGAATAGCAAACATTATGGTAAAAACAAGAATGAACGGCAACAATACATCATAAACGCCCAGCTCCCTGAAGAATTCAAGCACGTTTCCTAATACAGTATCAGCCATGGTTCACACACTCTTTTGCTTCACTAATGGATTCTGTACTTATATAAACCTTTCTGTGGCAACATTTATAAATCACGACGAGTGCGAACGAACTATGATAAATAAGAAAATGTTTGAAGAAATGCGCACATACATGGAAGCGTTTGACAAACAAAGAGAAAGCCTCATAGCAGACAGCAGAATAGTGCTCAAAGCCAGCAAAGCAGCAATATACGCGGCACACAGAGCAGACATGAAAGAAGCAGACAATTTGCTCGCAGAAGCCAAAGCAACAATCAAAAAAATTGACGCTTTACTAAAAAAAGACCCACATTTAGCCAACAGCACAGGAGCACATTCAGACGCACTAGAAGAATACACAGAAGCGGCCTGCTATACACACTATTTGAAAACAAAAGAAATACCAACAGCAAAACAACTAGGAGTAGACACTGAAATCTACCTACCTGCACTATCAGACGTTGTAGGCGAGCTTGTCAGAAAAGCAGTCAATAGCGCAATAAAATCAGACTACAAAACAGCACTCGAAATAAAAGAATTCGTAACAGACCTATACGCAGAACTAATGCTATTTGACTGGAGAAACACGCCAGTACGCAAGAAATTTGACGCCATCAAATACGGACTAGAAAAACTAGAAGACCTTTCTTTGAAAATTAAGTTTAAACAATGATACACATTGCATTTGACTGGGATGGCACGATAGCTAAAAAAGAAGCAGTAGAAGAAGCAAACATCAGAAGGTGCAAAACCCTTGATATTTCTATACCATTAGAAAAACTGCGCGAAATGCAAAAAACACACGCGCACTACGAAATCAACAAAGAAGCAATCAGAAAATACACGGGAGTAACAGACGAAAGAATACAGACAATCATCATGACAAACCTGTTCCACCTGCATTATCTCGGCGTTGTCAACGAGTGGAAAGACAAAATACTCTATGAAGGAATGAAAGAAGTACTCAAAGAACTCAAAAAAGCAGGAACAACAATGTCAATTGTCACAACACTAAGAGCAGACATCATAGAACCAACACTAGACGTTCTCGGAATGCGAAACTTCTTCGGCGCAGTGTACGGCAACACGCCAGACCTAATCTACAAAAAAGAAGACTTACTAAAAAAAGCACTAACCGACTGCGGAGAAGTACACCTAATGATAGGAGACAGAGAAGAAGACATGAAAGCAGGCAGGGCGGTCAAAGCAAAAACTGCATTCGCAGGATGGGGCCACGGAGAACTAACAGACAAAAAACTAGCAGATGTTGTACTAGAATCGCCCAAAGACATACTTACATTCACCAAATCATCGCCGACATAGTCGGCGGGGCCACGCTGAGCTTGCTCAGCGATGGCTTTATAAATAGCCAAAATCCGCTTAATTCTCATGAAAAGAACACACACTTGCGGAGAATTAACCAAGAAAGAACTCCAAAAAGAAGTCACACTGTCAGGCTGGGTGAACACAAGAAGAGACCACGGAGGCATCATATTCATAGACTTGCGAGACAGATACGGAATAACACAAGTAGTCATAGATCCTTCTCATAAAAAAGAAGCACACCAAGAATCAGAAAAACTAGGAAGAGAATGGGTAATACAAGTCACAGGACACGTACGAGCAAGACCAGCAGGAATGACAAATTCCAAACTCGTCACAGGAGAAATTGAAGTTCTAGCAGACCACATTGAAATTTTGAACATTGCAGAAACACCACCGTTTGAAATCGATGACAGAACTCTAGCAAACGAAGAAATACGCCTGAAATACAGATATTTGGACTTGCGCAGGCCAACAATGCAGAAAAGACTAATGCTAAGGCACAAAGCAGCACAAGCAGCAAGAGAATACATGACATCACAAAACTTTATAGAAATAGAAACACCAATGCTCCAAAAAACAACACCAGGAGGAGCACGAGTGTTCAAAGTACCAAGCAGAGTACACCCAGGAAAATTCTTCGCACTACCAGAAAGCCCACAAATCTGCAAACAACTACTAATGGTCTCAGGAATGGATAGGTACTTCCAAATCGCAAAATGCCTACGCGACGAAGACTTACGAGCAGACAGACAACCAGAATTTACACAAATAGACCTAGAAATGAGCTTTGTAGACGAAATAGACGTACAAACAACAGTTGAAAACTTATTATCACACCTTTTCAAAAAAACACTCAACACAACAATACCAATACCATTTCCAAGAATGACATTTCATGACGCAATGTCAAAATACGGCTCAGACAAGCCAGACTTACGATTCGGGCTAGAATTTGTAGAAGTAACCGACATAGTAAAACATTCAGACTTCGGAATTTTCAAGTCCGTAGCAGACAAAAAAGGCAAAATATTCTGCCTAAACGCAAAAGGAGCAAGCAAGTTCACCCGCACAGAAATCGAAGAACTAATTGAGATAGCAAAATTGTACAAACTGCCAGGACTCGCATGGATAAAAGTCACAGGCAAAAATGTCCTCGAGAGCAGCATAGTCAAATATTTGTCAACAGCAATACAAGCACAATTGATTACTGCGGCAAACGCGCAAGAAGGAGACTTACTATTATTCGCAGCAGACGAATTTGAAAAAGCAGCAAACGCGCTCGGACAAGTAAGACTGCACATAGGCAAAAAACTCGGACTCGTAAAAGAAGGAGAATACAACTTCCTCTGGGTAACAGACTTCCCATTATACGAGTGGAACGAAGAAACAAACAGCTGGCAAGCAAGACACCACATCTTCACACACCCAAAAATAGAAGACATGGACAAACTAGAAACAGCGCCAGGAGAAGTACGCGCCAAAGCATACGACGTAATCTTAAACGGAACAGAAATCGGCGGAGGAAGCATCAGAATCCACAGAAAAGACACACAAACGCGCGTGTTAAAAGTCATCGGCCTAGATTACGAAGCAGCAGAAAAAAGATTCGACTTCCTACTAACCGCGTTCAAATACGGCGCGCCACCACACGGAGGCCTCGCAATAGGATTTGACAGACTAGTAGCACTAATGTGCGGAATTAACGACATCAGAGAAGTAATCGCGTTCCCAAGAAACAAAGCATCAGAGAATCCACTAGACGACAGCCCGCAAGACTGGACACCAGAATTTTTGAAAGAACTCAACTTGAAATTAGATATTGTTAAGAAATAATATTCATGGAAATCACACCAGAACTAGTAAAAAGAGTTGCTGCAAACGCAAGACTAAACCTCAAAGAAGACGAAGTCAAAAAATTCGCAGCAGAAATGAAAGAAATACTCGCCAACTTCGAAAAACTCTCAGAAGTAAACACTGACGGCGTAGAACCAAGCTTCCACCCAATACCAGTCAAAAACGTAACACGAGAAGACAAGCCAGGCAAATGCCTAGACCGAGAAGAAGCACTTTCTCTCACGCCTCACAAGAAAAACGGCTATTTCAGAGGCCCAAAAACAATATGATAAAAAAATTCGTAAAAGAAGCGCTCGCAGGAAAAATAGACCTGGTAGAACACACAGAAAAAGCACTGGAAGAAGCAGAAAAAATCAACAAAGAATACCACTACATAACCGCGTTTGCTGACGCAGTAGAAAGAGCAAAAGAACTACAAGAACAAGTCAAAAACGGAACAGCAAAAGGAAAACTATTCGGCGTTCTCATATCAGTCAAAGACAGCATCTGCGTAAAAGGAACAGAAACAACAGCAAGCTCAGCAATACTCAAAGGGTACAAGCCAGTATTCAACGCAACAGTAATACAAAAATGCCTGGACGAAGGCGCAATAATCCTAGGAAAAACAGTCATGGACGAGTTCGGATTCGGAGGCTTCAGCACAAACGTAGGCAAAGGATACCAAAAACCACTAAATCCTTACGACAAGAAGAGGGCAACAGGCGGAAGCTCAGGAGGAGCAGCAGGACTAACAAAGAAATTCACATTCCCTCACATCGCACTCGGAGAAAGCACTGGCGGAAGCATAGTCAACCCGGCATCATTCTGCGGAGTAGTAGGAATCTGCCCAACATACGGCAGAGTATCACGATACGGACTAATAGATTACGGAAACTCTCTGGACAAAGTCGGAACACTTGCGCTGAATACTGAGGATGCCGCATTATTATTAGAAGTAATATCTGGCAGAGACTCACACGACAGCACAACAGCAGACCAACCAGTACACAATTACTCAGAAACACCAGGAGCAATAAGCGGACTAAGAATAGGAATCGTAAAAGAAGCATACGGAGAAGGCATAGACAACAACGTAAGAAAACACGTACTTGAAGCAGTCTACAAACTAGAACAAAAAGGAGCAAGAAGAATAGAAATCTCTTTGCCAATAGGAATGAACTACGGAGTACCAACATACTTCACACTAGCACCAGCAGAAGCAAGCACAAACCTAGCAAAATACTGCGGAATAAGATACGGAGCAACAGAACAGCTAACGGGCAATTTTAATGAATATTTTTCCCGCGTGCGCAACAACAATTTCGGAGAAGAAGCAAAAAGAAGACTATTACTAGGAACATTCGTACGACAAGCAGGATATCGCGACGCATTCTACGCAAAAGCGGCAAAAGTCAGAACAAAGATCATACAAGAATACGCAAACGCGTTCAAACAAGTAGATGTCATCATTACTCCAACAGTCGCAATACAAGCACCAACGTTTGACGAGGTAAAGAAATTAACACCGTTGCAAAACTTCATGATAGACTTGTTAACAGTCTCACCAAACCTGGCAGGACTGCCACACATGACAATACCAGTAGCAGAAGCAAACGGGCTCCCAGTCGGAATGATGATAATCGGACCGCAATTCGGCGAACAAAAAATAATACAGGTGGCAAGAGCACATGAAAAGTGAAATAGTCATCGGACTGGAAATTCATGTACAGCTAAAAACTCAAACTAAACTATTCTGCAGCTGCCCGACAGGGGCCTCAGAGCCAAATACGGCAATCTGCCCAACCTGCTTAGGACATCCAGGAAGCAAACCAGTAATGAACGCAAAAGCACTCGAATACGGAGCAAAACTCGCACTCGCACTCGGCTGCAAAATAGCACCAACAGTCGTCTTCTCAAGAAAAATATACTTCTACCCAGACTTAGCTAAAAATTATCAAATAACACAATACGAAGTGCCCTTAGGAAGCAACGGACAAATAATTCTTGACAACAAAAAAGTAGTCCATATACAAAGAGCACATTTAGAAGAAGACCCAGGGGCACTAATACACGAAGCAGGCGGGTGCCTGATAGACTACAACAGAAGTGGAATACCACTAGTAGAAGTCGTCACAGCACCAGACATGGAAAGTCCAGCAGAAGCCCGTGAGTTCATGAAAAAAGTACTCAATGTTCTCGGCTATCTTGGAATATTCGACCAGAACACCTGCGTAATCAAAGCAGACGCGAACGTTTCCATCAAAGAAAAAGGATACACCAGAGTGGAAATCAAAAACATTACAGGCTTCAAAGAAATAGAACGCGCATTAAATTACGAAGTACAAAGACAAAAACAACAAGACGTCAAAAGAGAAACACGGGGATGGGATGCAGACAAAGGAATCACCTACCACATGCGAAGCAAAGAACAAGAAGAAGACTACGGCTACATAACAGAAACAGACCTGCCATTATTCGAAATCTCACAAGACTGGATAAGAAAAATCCAAGCAACAATACCAGAACTCGCAGAACAACGAGCAATAAGGTGGACAAAAGATTGGAAAATAGACGAAGATGACGCCAATATAATTGCAGCAGATTTGGACGTAGCAACACTCTTCGAAGAAATCGCACGAAAAACAGATCCAATCTTAACAGCAAGATGGACAAGAAGAGAAGTACTCAGACTACTAAACGATAAAAAGAAAACACTCAAAGAAACAGAATTCGAAACAAAAACACTAACAGAACTATTCAAACTCTTACAGGAAAAGAAAATCACGGACAGAATAGGACAAAGAATAATAGAACAACTCGCAGACAAAAAATTCTCGCCAAACGCATATGTTACAGAACAAAAACTTGAAGTCATGGCTGATGAAGGCGCACTAGAAAAAATCTGCAAAGACATAATAGCCCAAAACGAGAAAGCCGTCACAGACTACAAAGCAGGCGAAGAAAAATCACTAATGTTCCTCATCGGACAAGTAATGAAGCAGACTAAAGGAACAGCAGCGCCGAATGTCGTGAAAGAACTTCTAAAGAGCTTATTGAAGTGACCTTGATATTACAAATTCAATATTTCTGCTCTTCTCGCTGTCAATAACTTTAACACGCTCATTAAACTCAAAATAAGCCTGACTGTTCACAATATGCAACCCATTATTCCTATCAAAACCAAAACGCTGGCCAAGAGGAGTAAGATGACACCTTTTCAAGAATTTAGGCGCAAAAGAACTCACAGATAACACGCCAACAATTTCAGGCCTTGCATTATCCTCGTATTCTTCGCGCAAAGCCAAACCAGGCCCACTTAAACACAAATAATACGCAAAATCACTCACAAACCTCAAAACACTTCTCTGACTTTTATCAAAATAAACAAGCTCTAAAGCCTCGCCAGTATGTTCCTTCCACGGATCATAAAACATATTTACCCCTCCAACAACTTATCAAGCTCAGAATGCAGTCTTGAATCAAAATCAGCAACACGCTCGCCCTCAGCTTTCTCAGCAGATAAAGAAAGCATCAGCTTTTTCGCAAGCTCAACATCATTAGGAGACAATTTAAACTGGCCAGCGTGCTGTTTCAACAAAGACTCCTCAACCTCTTCAACGTTCGCTTCCTTGACCATGATAACTTGCAATTCTTTACTAGTAAACGCATTCGTGTTTTTCATCACGAAATACGCCTTCTTAGCATAAGCGTCGTGGAACAAATCATTCCAACGAACATCAGCAGGACGACCCTGCTTTAAACAACCAGACACTCTAATCGCAACAATTGCATTATCAAGATTATTCTTCAACAACTGCTGCTTAACCAATGCTTCAACTTCAGTCGCAGTCTTACCATCACCATCAACACTAATGCAAACAGTTGGGTGAACAGGAAGCGCAATATGCTGAATATTTCCATCATTAACAATTACAAAACTGCCGTGCTTCAATTTCTCAACTTCACTAAAATTGTTAGGAAAAATAGGGCCAGGATAAACAATATTCTTGTATGCACCAATAGTTTGCCTGTCAACCACGTGCACGTGACCGCCGGCATAATAATCAAAACCAGCAGGCATCAAACTAACGGCCATCGCGTCCATCTCTTCCAACTCTTTCGGCTTTAGTTCTGCCAATGCGCTGTGGAACAAGAAAATCTTGAAACCAGGCTCGTTCTCCAAATATTCTTTGGCGAGCTGGTAATAATAATTCGTCTCCAAACCACCCTTCTTGCCAATCATGCCAGTAATCTTAGCGCCGGTTTTCTCGTCAACAGTAAAATGCAATTTAATCCTGTTGTCAGCTAACTCTTCACCACGAGCAACATTAACAGCCAAACCAGCATGCTCAAGAACGTCCAGCATGGTCTTGCCTGAAGGCGAAAAATCGTGGCTGCCAGCTATATAATAGACTGGAATACCAGTATCCTTGACCTTTTTCAACTGCTCAACAGCCATTTTCAAACTGTCAATGCCAGGAACAGCAGTATTAAACAAATCACCAGAGATTAAGATGAAATCAACCTTTTCTTTCAAACAAGTATCAATAGCAAGAATGAAACTTTTCGTATTCGCATCCCTCAACTTCGGCTCACGCCAGCCACCAATATGACAATCAGACAAATGAGCGAACTTCACAGCTTAAGACCTCCAAAACTCTGACGCGGCTTAACAACAACCTTGTGCTCTTCATGTAAAATCTTAATTGGCATGGCAAAACTCAAAAAATTACTAGTAACAATAGCTTCGCCCTTGTCAAGAGAAGCAATCATACGCTCATCGCTGGACAAATCCTGAGCAGCACTCTCAATAATCGCCTGACGCTCAGGCTTCAGTTCGATTCCTAAAATTATTTTTGTATTTATATTAGCTAGAACCTCACGAGGAATCAAACTAGGCAGTTGAGTAATCGCAATCAAGCCAACATTAAACTTACGACCCTCTCGTGCAATCGTAGAAAACACGTTAGGACCACGCTCCAAAACATCCTTGCCAAGAACACGAGGCGCTTCCTCCAAAACAACACTAACAACAGGCTTGGTTTTCATCTCCTGCAAAGAATAAGCCTTATGATGCTCCAAAACCATATTGGCAATCATGCTCCCAATCAAAATCTCAACATTACCATGAAAAGAACTAGTATCAATAATCACAGTCTTACACTGCTCTAACGCATTCACAATATCAGGAATAGTAGTCTGGCCAGCACCAATATCAAAAATGCCGCTGCAAGAAATATTTTTCTCATCATCAACATCCAAACGCAACAACAACATCAGCGTTCTTTTAATTACGGCCAGCGTGCCCTCGTGAAAATCCCGTATCTCCTGCTCTCGAAGCACTGCTCCAATCCACCCATCCTTGTATTTCTGGTGATATGCGTGCAAAGCCTGCTTCTGCGCATCACTCCAGTCAACAACACCATCAAAATGACGAGGAGTCAACTGATTAATGTTAATCTTCAAAGTGCGAGCGCCAGGAGGAGGACTCTTAGGCGTATAATACACAATTTGCTCGCGGGCACCAGGATGCTTTTGCAGTTTCTCAAAATACTCATCATGAGGGTCAAGAACGAGCATAGCAGCAAAATCCTTGTCAACAGCATCCCACAACAAATTAGTCATCAAAACACTCTTGCCACGGCCAGTAGTGCCAGCAATCAAAACATGATGGCTCAAAGCCAATCTCCCATCAATTGAAACAGGAACTTCCAAAACCTTAGAACCACTCCTCAACTTGCCCAAAAACAAAGGATTCAAAGGAGTAGTCAAAAAAGAAACATCCTTAGCCTCAATTTCACGAACTTTAGTGAAAAAGGTAGGCAGGGTCTTAGCACTACGCGCGACCTGCTTGGAAACAAACGCCAAATTCTTCAAACGAGCCAAAACATAAGTACGCAGTTTAGCATCCATCAACTCCAACGTCTCATCCTCTTCCAGCTTCAAACCAGAAATCAACTCCAAATGCTGCTGAGTAAGCTGACTGCCATACAACAAGTCAAAAACCTGTAACAACATCTGCCCATTACTCGTATCAGCAATCATCAGCTCGCCAAGCTCCAAAGCCTGCTCGTTTTTTTGCCTAACAAGAATATTGCCAAACTCTCCCCCAATAATCAGCCCTTTAGTCACGACGGTAAAAAATGATTTTCAACACTATATATTATTTGTGTGACTGTAAAATACACAATGTTTATAATTTAACAAAAAATCACCACTATCATGAAAAAAGAAGTGCGTAAAGCCTTAGTCAGAGCAAAAGAAATAGAAAAAATACCAGTGCCAACAAAACAAGAAATAGTAAAAATCTACAAAGAAGGCCTCGAAGAAGCAGAAAAGTTAAGAAAACTACTCAAGCCGCAATGGTTTGTAAAAGATACCGACGTAAAAAAGACTGTGTCACCGTCGAGAAAAAAGAAAACTTTATAAACAACAGGACTTTCTTCAAATTTGTCGAGAATAAAATTAGTTAAGGGGGAAGGTTAGATTTCTAGAACCTTCTAAAAAAGACGGAGGAAAACCAAAATGGCAGAAAAAGTTACAAAAGTCGGTGTAAAGAAAGCAGATGGATATCTTTACTTTGTAGACAAAGCAGGAGACATCTCACGCGCAAAAATGGCCCGCGGTAGAAAAGGAAAAGCAGGTAAAGTAGAAAAAGTAGCAAAAGTCGGCGTGAAAAAGCAATCAGGCTTCTTGTACTTTGTAGACAAGGCAGGAGACGTTTCCCGTGCAAAAATGGCACGCGGAGGCAGGTAAGCCTTTTTTTATTTTTTATTTTATCTTTTTCTAACTGTTGCAACGAAAACTATATATATAGACGGCATTGAAGTTATAATAAGAAAAAAGGTGTGGGTTGATGATTAAAAAAATAAAGAATTTCTTCAAAAGCTTATTCGTAGGTTTTGGGCCCAAACAAAACTTCAGACTAGGATTATACGGTCCGCCAAACTCAGGCAAAACAACATTAGCAAATAAAATCTGCATAGACTGGCTCGGACAAGAAATGGGAAAAACATCACCAATACCCCATGAAACAAGAGAAGTAAACGTCAAAGAACAAGTCACAATCAAATCAAAAGACGGCAAAGAATTACTGTTTAACCTTGTTGATACTCCAGGCATAGCAACAAAAATAGACTACGAAGACTTCATGAAAACAGGAATGCCGGCAACAAAAGCAAAAAAAAGAGCAAGAGAAGCAACAAAAGGAGTCATAGAAAGCATAAAATGGCTTGACGAAGTTGACACAGTCCTAGTAGTTCTAGACGGCACACAAGACCCATACTCACAAGTAAACGTCACAATAATCGGCAACTTAGCAGCAAGAAACATCCCAGTGCTGATAGTAGCAAACAAAGCAGACCTCAAAAAGTGCAAGATCAAAAAAGTACAATCAGCATTCCCACAATACGAGGTAATCGGAATAAGTGCGAAATACGGCAAAAACGTGGACAAACTATACGAAAAACTCTTCGAACTAGCGAGAAAATAAAATGGTAACAATACAATTTGTACCCTACACGGAAATCGAAGGCCTCACAGGACTAGGAAGAATAAGAAAATTGCTTAACATAGCAAAAACGAACAAAATAGTATTATTACAAGGCAGGCTGAAAAGAGAAGAAGAAATAGAACTAATCAAAACAACAATGGAAGAAATAGACAAAAAATTCAAAGGAATAGAACTCGCAGTAATCAACCCATCACAAAGCGCAAAAGACGGAATGCAAAAACTCAAGTACGACTTCATAAACATGTTCTTCGGCGAAACACAAGGACTAACAATCATCGGGCCGTCAAACATAGTCAAAAGCATAAAAAAAGACCCGAACAAAATAGAACTTCTCACAAAGGAGGCGCGCAAGCGCAAATAAGCAATGCCACACCAGTGCGTCAGGTGCAACACCTTCTACCAAGACGGCGCACGAGAAATCCTAAAAGGATGCCCCTGCGGAGCCAAACTCTTCTTCTTCATCAAAAAAGAAAGACTGGAGGCAGCCAAAAAAATACTGCCAATAGATCTCAAGCCAGAACAAAAACAACAAATAGAAACAGACGTGCTCAACCTAGTAGGAGCAAAAGAGGACACTCCAGTCGTATTAGACTTTGAAAGCATCAGAGTACTAGAGCCCGGTAAGTACGAACTCGACCTCGTACAACTATTCAACGGAGCACCACTAATATTCAAATTAGAAGAAGGCAAATACGTAATAGACATAGCAGAAAGCTTTGAAAGACTCAGAAAATCTAAAAAGTAACATTTATATATAAGAAGTCGTATATCTTGACTATCAAGTTCAAATGAGGTGATTACATAATGGAAGACGAACATCGAGGAATAGCACTCGTAATTCTTGGCATCATAGCTATCATCGCAGTCATAGGACTCGTGTTACTATTCACAGGCGCACAAAAAAGCGCAGGAATGATATTCACGAGCGCAACAGGCGGAACATACGTCTGCCCAACAGCAACACAAATAGGAGAACCACAATGGTTCCCAGTACTAGCAGGACCACGTGAAGATCAACGATTCCTAGAAAGATGGCTAGCAGCAGGATACGAATGCGCACCAGCAGCCGGCGCAACACAATTTGATGAATACGAATATCCAACCTGGTGTTGCAGAAACCCAGTAGTAGGACAAGCAGGAATCAACCCACAAGTCTTAGACAGGGGCGACGTATCACTTGACACAAGAAGAGAGTTTGGAGTACCAGTAGGAAGCCCACGAGGCGGAATGTACCCAGACAACTACCAATATGCAAGTGACCTAACCAAAGAACCAAGACTAGGTCCATAATTTTTTTCTTTTAAATTATTCTTATTTTATTCTGCATTTACTCTCACTTCGTTCGAAAACACTCCTCAAGATGCGCTCCTAACTCCGTTATGTCGCGCTCTTTCGTCGGAAAATTTGCATAATAAACATATAAAACTGCAAATTTCCGAGCGTGATCAAAAATCCCGGATTTTTGACACGTCTAGAAACAGTAAGAAAACTACTCTTCGTCCATAACTAAACGTGCCACGTTATTCGTCAACGTGACCATAGTGCGGAACAACTCAGCAGTGCCAGCAGGAAGCTCACCAGCGTCCTTTAACAAATCATCACGCATCAAAGCAACATTATCGGCCAGCTTCCTATCACGAGTAAAATAAGCCTTCATAGCGTCAAGATAACTCTTCTCAACACGCTGGAAAATACTCTTAACCTTATCCTTCTTCTTCTCCTTGCCAAGATACTCAGCAAGCTGTTTAGCACTATCAGCAAAATTCTCCAAATTAATAGTCAAGTAATAGTAGCTGAGAACCTTATTGTTTGACAATTGGAAAAAGTCAGCAATAGGCTTGTTAGTAAGAGAACTCTTCAGCAAACGCATAAGCAAGAAATAAGCCCTGTTAACCTCATAATCACGCACCATAACGCTCTGCGCTAATTCTGCATTATCCAACGCAGCAATACTATCCTGAATCATACTCCTGACGAGCATGTCCATCCTGCGCAAAGTCTTGTCAATACTAATCTCCTTCAAGTTCAACAAGTCCTTAGCGACAATACTGGTAGCAGTCTGATCAGCGACCTCCAAGGCAACAAAATCGTGCAAAATCTTCCTGATATCCTTGGTTTTCTGAGTAACACTCTGGCCTGACAGAATAATCGTGTTATAATTGTTAATGTAAGCGCTGGTAACCTCACGCTGAATAGTACTCATCTCCTTGTTATCAACAGGAATAGAAATCTCCTTCTGAGGAACAACCTCATCAGCCTTGCTCTCAGGCGTAATAACAAGCTCCTTATCACCCTTCTCAGACAAATAAACCAAATCACCCTTCTTCAATTTATGCCTATCAAGCCATTCTTTAGGAAGAGAAATAGTATGAGATGCTTGCCCAGCCTTGACTAATCTACGAATAATCATTGTCACACCTCTTTGCCGTACTAACGTACATCTTGTACCATAAGTATATATAAATCTTTTGCCAAAGGATAATACATTGTGATACTGGCGTATCGCAACCGCAACGAAAGTTGCGCATCACTCACACAAAGGCAGGTCTAACGGCCTGCCCTTTACGATGACAACCCCCAACCATTGGCGCGTCCCCCCAACTCATTCTCGCGCCAATAAAAACTCAGCTAGTGAAAACAACATGGAAACAACAAACCCAGAAATACTTAGAAAAGTTGACACTTTCTTACTAAATGTAACCCCAAAAGACAAAGTCTGCATAATCCACGATACAGACCCAGATGGCGTTTGTTCTGCCGTTATCATAGCAAAATGCGTTGAAAGACTAAGAAACAAAAAAGTTGACATGCGAATACCAATGGACAAAACACAATACGGCATAACAGACAAAATGCTAAAACAACTCAAAAACAAAAAAATAACAAAACTCATCACAACAGACTTCAGCGCAGAACAAAACCCGGAAAGACTCAAAGAACTAGAAAAACAAATGGAAATACTCATAATCGACCACCACAAACTCTACAATGATTACAAAAGCGACAGGACAGTATTATATAAACCCCAATTCTTCACAAAAATAGATCCAAGCACATATTGCACGGCAAAACTAGCATACGACGCGGCAGACAGACTGGTAAAAACAGAAGACTTAGACTGGATGGCAGCAACAGCATGCATAGCAGACATAGCAACAGCACCCTGGAAAGAATGGCTCGCAGAAGTCTTCAAAAAATACAAAATTAAAATGAAAAAAGACCTATTCCGCACAGGCATAGGACAAGTAGCAGCAACAATCAAAAGCACAGAAGTCTACGACTTAAAATTAGTTCCACAATGCTATGATGTATTTTACTCAGCAAAAAAGCCAAAAGACATCCTAAACTCAAAACTTGGCAAGTACAAAATAATAATAGACAAAGACCTCAAAAAACACCTCGCACTATTCGAAAAAAAAGCAGAAAAACACAAAGACATCAGAATATACGAAATGACATCAAAATACAGAATACACTCAGCA
>CAZDUA010000030.1:0-3047 GCA_964508495.1 uncultured Methanosarcinales archaeon
CCAGGCGGAGGAGGATTTGGCGGCAATTCATCCTTGCACGCAGCTAAGAACAATAGTAATAGTATAGATGTGACAATAACAACACGTTTCATGGTCTACCTCTTTTCAGTTAAAAACTACTTTTACAGTATATAAATGTTATCTCGGAATGCAAAACGGCATTCCGACGACCCAGCCAAACTTTGTTTGGCTAGGGCTTGGGCAATTCTTTAATGCGTTCGTCAATAAACTTGTTGTCCCAGCCATTCGCCTGCAAGTGCATTTTCAATGTTTCCAACTTATAGCCGGCGTTTGCGTAATTCATCAGATACTGGCGGACTAACTTCCTGTCTTCTGATTCTGTTTTTTTCTTTTGCACAATGCCTGCAGCAATCATACCCGAAATAATTATGAGCGCTAATACTGACAATGTAATACTGAGGACTGCATTCTTTTTTTGCGAGCCCTGCAAGTTGCTAATGGCGTCAAAGAATGGCGCTTCAAAAGATGGCTGCTGTTTCAAGTTTTCAACATCGACTTTTGTAGCATCAATCTGGCTTTGCATTGCATCTGACCTTGAAGACATATCCGCGGCAATCTTGATTTGAGCTTCAGCATTTGTTAGCCTCAGTTCCCATCCTTGCAACGAGCCAAGCTTTTGTTCTATCAAATTAAGCCTTAAAAGAATCGCCTGCATGTCTGAAATTTCAGAAGTTGTTGGCCGAGTCGTAGTAGTTGTTGTGACCGGCTGCGTGACTGGAGGCACTACTTGATCTGACTCCATGCCTGGAGGAGAAGGCGGCTCTGGCAGGTCTGATGCCTGCATCCCTGTTAAAGTTCTACGCCCATCAGAAATAGCTAGAAACAGTATCAATACTACTATTACTACTATTGCTGCCACTCTCTTTTCCATAGTGCATTCTAACTATTATTAGTATTTAAAGGTTTATGGTACGGTTTTACTATACAAAGGTGTACGTGTAACGCTATTCAATCAGATTGGAAAGATATGTGAACATTATAGACTGGAAAATATTTAATAATCATAATATTACTTTGTGCCTGTGATGAATAAATCAAATAAATCAATAGATGACTTATTGAAAAATAGAATTATTATCGGTGAAACTCCACGACCGGGTATTCAAGCCGAGAAAAGAGTGTTCGTTCATACACCTCTTAATGGTGCACTTACCGGTTCTTCTGAAAAAGATGTAATCTTTAGCGAAAGAGGCAAAGATGGCGCAATTACTCTTTTTGGCACGTATCATTCTGTAGACGGAGTCATATATGACCGGTCGTATGGCGGAACTCTCACATACTATTTCCGCCCAGTAGAAGAAGACAAATTAGAGCAGTATCGCGAGTATGTGAAACTTAATGGGGGTAAGGTACAAGAAGGGTATCATCGACCTGATGTGGAGAAAATTTTAGTGAACGGAGCTAAACTTCTCGCTATTTTGAAGCAAGATAAAGAAAAACTAAAGAAAGCGCAATAATACTTTTTTTTTGACAACCTTGTTCTTAACTAACCAAAAACTATGACTTTTTTGTCGCAAAGGGTTAAATTTTAAGGAAACATAGTATCCTATTATGTGACAAACCTGTCACAGGAGTATCAGCATGGCAAACGAAGAACAAATCGGATTTCACAAGGGAGCACTGACAACCCTTGCAAAAGAAAGACAAGAAATGATGAGAATCTTACAAATAGTTGAACAACTGATGCAGGCACACCTAAAAGCACTCAAAGACATGGGCGTAGACCTTGAAGCAGAAGCGGCAAAAACAACAGAGAAAAAACCGCTTGAAGAAAAACTGAAAAGAGGCGCGTAAATGTACGGAATGGGCGGCTACAGCGGAAGTTCTGGAGGCTATGGTGCTTCAGGATATGGAAGCTCTGGCTCGGCATCATATAATGCAGCAGCGAGTTACTCATCAGGTGGCAGTTATGCAGGCTCACTTTCAGCACAGTCAAGCTATCAAGCATCAGAACAAGCACAAATGTCCCACACAGAAGAATTCCTTGCAGAAAACAGGCCATGGACACCAATCATTTCAAACTTAGGCGAAGTTAAGGAAATAGTTGAACAAACATTTGAAAAAATGACAGGGCAAGAATTCTCTCACGAAGACATAAAAGTAATGATTTGCGATGACAAACAATTCAAAGACATTCTTGGAGCTGGCTGGAATCCCGGAACAGCAGGATTTAGCTTCAACAAATACGGCAAAGGCACATCAGAAATTTACATCAAACAAGATCGCATGGACAGCGTTTTACTTACAATAGGACACGAACTAGGACACGTACTTGGACCAACACTGCCAAATGGGCAAGATGAAGAAGCAAAAGCACACGCATTCTCACTTGCATGGATAGAAACAATACGGGACAATAATATTGGCGGCTTGCAGCCAAACATTGCGCCAAATCCAGCGCACAACGGACTGCACGATGTCGCGTTTGATTTTGTAAAGTACTTATTGAACACAGGCTCAAGCTCATTTGACGTCTTCAAGACGCTTGCGCACGGATTAACCAGCATACTAGCAACGTGAGGTATTGACAATGGCAAAGAAGAAAGAAACTAAAACAGAGACGAAAGTTGAAGCGAAGTACGAAGACAAGAAGTATGACAAGAAAGAAGAAGCGAAAACAGAACCAGAACTACCTTCAAATCTTCCTCCGGAAGTTGTTGAAAAACTCAAACTCATCAAAGAAAAAATAACAAAATTCCAAAAACAAATAGTTGAGAAATTTGACAAATATATTGTTGGAGTGGCATTATTGCCGCCGCCAAGGCCGCCAGTGCCAAATCTTCCTCCAGAAATATTTGCAGAAGAACAAAAAAGGTACGAGGAAGAAAAAGACAAGTATTCCACATTAGTTCTCATTGACGACACAGAACCAACCAAGATGACCAAAGGAGAGCTAAGAGACAAGCTCTCATCCATCATGGAAGCAGCAGCAAAAGAAATCGACCCGAATATCTTTCCGCAGACATTATTGCTTTCTGAACTATGGCAGAACTGCTACGACGGCAAGTATGACTTGCTGCAATTAA
>CAZDUA010000031.1:0-62141 GCA_964508495.1 uncultured Methanosarcinales archaeon
TATTCTATCAAGCGTAATACTTCTCTCCATTCTTGTTTGCTTATAGTGCCAAACTCGTGTTTTATGTCTCCGTTTAGAATTACGCGTTCTACTGCTACGTGTTCTGTTATCCAGTCTAAGTGTTTGATTATTTTTTTGTACTGCATTCTTGGCACTAATACGCCTTGTTTGCCAAGCGATTCCTCATAACCCAAATGTAAGTCTGAGATGATTATTGCTTTGATATCGGGCAGGTATGTACACAAATCAACTGCGTATACTCCTTCTGCTAGTTTTGTTGGCATTTAATAAAATAAAGAAAAACAATATTTAATTGTTGCCTAAAAGTGGCTGAAACAGCGCTCTTCTGTGAACACCATTGCTATCTCGCTCTTATTGGCTAGCTCAATGATTGATTGGTCTTCTTTTGAACCGCCTGGTTGGACGACTGCCGTGACGCCTTCTTTTGCAATTGTTTCAACATTGTCTGGCTTTGGCATGAATCCGTCGCTGGCAATGACTGCTCCTTCTAGGCCGCCTCTTGTTTGTTTGACGAATGCCACTGCTTTCTCCAAATCCCAGGATTGGGCTTGTACGAGCTTATCTGTTGCTTTTTGGTATGCTTTGTCGATGGCTTGTTCTATTGCGCCAACTCTTTCCTGCTGTCCTGTTCCTATTGCAATTGCTGCGCCGTCTTTTGCAAACACTATTCCGTTGCTTCTTGTGTTCGCGCAGATGTACCATGCGAAGAGCATGTCTTCTGCTTCTTGTGGTGTTGGCATCCTGTAGCTTGTGGCTACAATTTTTTTGTCTTTGTCCAATGCTATTGCGGGCTTGAACTGGTTTGGTAATCTGAATTTTGTTGTATATGGCTCTGACATGACAAACGTACCGTCTGCAAGGACTCTTAGTTCTGGGTGTGCTTTGTCTTTTTCATCTGAGAAAGCAGGCACTTGTGCTAATAATTCTTTGTCGTATGCTAGAACTCGTACGTCAACGTTTCTGCCATATTTCTTTCCGCTTTTTAGTATTTCTAATGCGTCTGGCTCTATTTTTGGTGCTAATATGACTTCGAAGAAATCTGTTGTCATTATTCTGTCAGCGAGTTCTTTGTCTACTGGACCGTTAAATACCATTGTTCCGCCGAAGTTTGAGCGCGCATCGCACCAGTATGCTCTTTCAAATGCATCTGCGAGCGTTTTTCCTTTTGCTATTCCTGATGGGTTTATGTGTTTGTGGAACGTGCAGACTGGCTGTGTGTCTCCTAGTAGTCTGATGATGCGGAGTGCTCTGTCCATGTCTTCAAGGTTTGTTTGTGACAGGCCTCCTTTGCCCGTTTTTAGTTCGACGAGCTTGCTCATTACTGTTGGAACGCCTTCTATCTCGTAGTGTGCTGCTGGTTGGTGTGGGTTTGTTCCGTAGCGCAAGTCCTCTCTTTTTTGATAGGTGACGGTTTCAAATCGTGATGTTTCGTTTGGAGTTTTTGGCTTGAATTCAAGCATCATTGTTATCCTGTCTGCGAATTCGCCGACATTTCTTGTCCTGTACATTTCTTTGCCCATAACTATTCACCTCACTCGAATTCTATTGTTCCTGGCGGTTTGCTGCTTATATCGTAAACTACTCTGTTTATTCCTTTGACTTCGTTTGTTATTGTGCAGTCTCTTCTGGTGAGCCCTGGAAGTAGAGAGAATTCTTGGAATGTTCTTCCTGGCTTTGTTATTATTCTGCTCGCCATTTATTTGTAAAGTACCACCCGATTTTGTATTTTTAATCTCAGAAAAAGTACTTTTATATGTTTTTCTATTCTGGAGTAGTACTACGTGTTATGTTTTTGTCTATTTCAAAGGCGTATGGGTATTCTATGCCAAATGGCAGGTGTAGCATGTACGTGCCTTTGACTTTTAGGTTGACTTGTCCTTCTTTGATTGCTTTTAGTATGCCCGCACCGAGCTCTATGTAGCCTGCTTGCACTGCGAAGTGTTCTTCTATGTGTTCGCCGGAAAACAGTTTTACTGGAGGCGTTAGGATTTCTCCTACTGGGATGTTGTTCAAGTATATCACGCCGTGGAATTCTCCAACGTTTACTGTTATTGTGTTTGGATTGTACACTATTATGATCATTTCTACTGTTAGCCCTGTCCAACTGAAATGTGATACTCTTGCTTCTTCAAGTTCTATTTGGAGATTTCTGACTGCTGTTAGTTTTTGGTATTGGTAGACTGCCAGTCCTAAGAGTATTATGATTAGAATCGATGCTAGTGCTGATAATTGTCCTTTCCTCTTTTTTTCCACAATTGCTACTTATAATATTGTGGGTTTAAGAACTTTGCTAGTGCGTACGTGACTCCGCGCTCGAATGCTTCTGTTCTTTTTACCATGTTGCCTGTGAGCATTCCTACTGTTCCTTCTTTTTGTTTGATGTTGTCGTGTCCGAATATCGCGTCTGTTGCTGGTCCGAGTTCTTTTCCTTGGCGTACTTCTTTTGCGAGTTTTTCTGGAAGCATTAAGCATCCGCAGCTCGCTATTCCTTTGTTTCCGTGCTTGTCAACGACTGCCGCCCAGCCATCAAGGAACATTCCGTGTTCTGAGTCGAATGTGCTGCCTTCAAGTCCGAAGCCAAAATCTGCGTTTGTTTGTTTTTGTGCTAGTATTGCCCTGTTTAACGCTCCTTCTATGGCGTCTTTTTGTGTGTTCGGCTGTATTGACGTGCCATGGCTGACTTCTATTCCTACAACTTCAGCGTCAGGCCATACTTTTTTTACTACATTCTCTACTGCTGCTATTTTTACCGGGTTTTTGCTTCCTACTGCGATTTTCATGTATTGACGAAAACAGGCATTTTTATTTAATGTTTTGTGTCGTAAGCTTTTTATAACCCCTATTTTGAGGTTTTTCTAGTATGTATTTGATTCGTGGGTTGGATGATGGGGAAGTGGCTGGTGTTATCCAGCAGTTGGGTTCCAGTGATGGGCTAGTCCATGCTTTGTGCAAGGTGCGTTTTCCTTGGATATCGCGTGTTATGCCTGAGAATTTAGTTAGGAGGATGTTGGAAAAGGATTTTAGGAATATTGGTTCTGTTAAGGAGTTTCAGGGAGTGCTTTGCAAGTATGTCAGGTATTTGATGAAATCTACTTCAGATGGTCTTTCTTGTTCTGGCTTGGAGAATATAGCTAAGAATGGAGTTGGCAAGATTTTTGTTTCCAATCATCGTGATATTGTTTTGGATTCTGTTCTTGTCGGGTATGAGTTGTATACTTCTGGTCATGGCTTTACGCGTGCTGGTTTTGGCAGCAATTTGGCGAGTATTCCTGAGGTTTCCGCTATTTTGCGCTTGTCTGGCGGTTTTATTGTTCCGCGTGGCGTTAAGGGCCGTGCATTGTATAATGCAGTTCATGAAGTTTCTTCTTATATTGATGATGTCGTTAAGCAGGGTGGATTGGTTTGGATTGCCCAGAGAGAAGGCCGCGCCAAGGATGGCATAGATGAAACCAATCCTGCTGTGCTTAAGACTTTGCACTTGTCTTCCAAGGATTCTTTGTCTTTAGGCGAATTTGTTGGTTCAAGGGAGATTATTCCTGTGGCTGTGTCTTACGAGTGGGATCCTTGTGATATGATGAAGTCCAAAGAAGTGCAGGTTACTAAACAGACTGGCAAGTATACTAAGGTGAAGGGCGAGGATGAGGCTGCCATGCTTGCTGGCGTGCTTGGCAGAAAAGGCAGGGTTCATGTTGCTTTTGGAAGTCCTTTAAGCGGTGATTTTGCTGGTTACGAAGCCGTTGCCGGCGCGATTGATAAGCAGATTCATGATTTGTATCACGTGTGGCCTTCAAACGTTGCCGCTGTTTTCATGCTTAGAGGTGAGAGAATTGATGGCTGTGAAGAGCTTGAAAAGCGCATACAGGGCATGCCTGCTGAGTCCAAGGAGTGTTTGCTGAGGCTTTATGCTAATCCTGTTCAGAGTAAGTTTACCCACCAACAAGAGAAAGTAGTTTCTCAACTTCCGTCCAGTTGATTGATTTCCAGATTGTTTCTACATAGTCTGCTCGTTTCAAGTTGTAATCAATCATGAACGCGTGTTCGAACACGTCTATTACTAGTATTGGCGCGCAGGTTGCTAAATGGCCGACGTCGTGTTCGTTTATCCAGCAGTTGAATAGTCTGCCTGTTGATATGTCGTAGTATGTTACTGCCCAGCCTATTCCTCTCATCGTGCAGGTTGCCTTTAGGTCTTTTTCGTAGTTTTCCCAGCTTCCGAATTGTTCTGTTGCTTTTTTCTTGAATTTGTCGCTTGCTTTTGGGTCTTTTGAGAGTATTCTGAAGAATACTTCATGCAGTCTCATGCCGTTGAACTCCCATCCAAAGCGTCTTTTTAGTTCTGCAAATTCCGGGTTTGCTTGTTTTCCTTCTTTTAGCATTGCTGAAACAGTATCAACGAGCTTGTTTGTATTGTTAACATAGCCCTGATAGAGTGTGAAATGATTCTTCATTAACTGGTCTGATAGTCCTTTGATTCCTAGTAGATGGTCGAAGTTTTTTGGTTCGTATGGCATTTTATCACCTTAGAATACGGGATTGTTTGTTCTTTTAATATATTTCTATTGCTACGGTCTTTCCTTTGGTTGAGCAGAGCATTACTGATTGTCCTTTTTCTAGGTTTCTTGCGGTGTGTGGTGTTTCTTTTTCCATGTCTATTCTGTCGCCGGGTTTTAGCACGAAGCTTCTTCCTTCTGCACAGAATTCAACTTTGCCGGTAACAAGTATTCTTGTTTCGTCATATTTGTGCTGGTGTACGTTCATGAACTCGTTTTTTTCCATGACTTCCAGGTGCGGTTTCATCCCTTCTTTTACCATCAAAGCTCTAAGTTCATCTTCTGTTGGCACTCTTGGCTTGTTCCAGGGTAAGTAACGGACGTTCATTAGCCATTGGCTATTTCACTAGCTTATTAAAATTTTTGTTAAAACAGCCGTTTCTTGGCAAAAGTGCCAGGTATTAATCTGTAAGCTAGTCTTCCATCTGCGTAAAGCATTGGAATTCCTATTAGCGCCGTACAAGAAAGACAGGCTAACTTTGGCACATCTTTTGTCGTTCTTAGTGAAACATCGTGCTGCAGTTTTTCAAACTCTGGAGGGTAGAATATTCGGTTCAGGTAGCATCTTATCAGATCTCCCTTCCCATCTTTTTGGTATTTTATGACACTGCTGTTGCACTTTGTGCAGGATATATCTAGAAGGTGTGCTTCCCCTCCTCTTGCAGTTCTGTATTTATCGTTTTTTAGCTTAAATTCTTTTGGGTCCATTTTCTCATCTCCGTTTTTTGTTGAAACTGGTTCAACTTTTTCATCTATGCAGGTAGAAAGTAAGAAATGCAGTCTGTGTACATTTTTTCTTACCTCTCCTTCATTTTGAAAGAACAAATTAATTGAAGGCTGATATTCGCCTTTCTGAACTTTGTTCAGCTCTTGAACTGCAGCCGCATACCTTTTGCCATCGCCGTCTCTATCGTCTGTGCTAAGTCTCGATTTCAGTGTTTGCAAATCAGGTGGCAGGACATAAACAGAATACTTGCGTACCTCTGGAAGTGATTCATTTAAGCAATCAATCCTGTCTATTGGCCAGTCGAGCAGTGGCTTCCGGTAACTTGAAAGAATTCGGTGTATTTCCTCTCTGGTCGGTCCATAAAAATTACCGTGAACTTCATTTGGACACACGATGACGCCGCTATTTGCGAGTTCAGAGAAACATTCTCTATCAACGTGTATTTTATCAGTTTCATTTTCTCTTAATTCTCTGGTCGTATATGGTCGCGGGTAATCATAACTTAACGGGAATAGAGTGCGCAGTTCTCTGATAAGGGTTGTTTTTCCTGTTCCAGATGGTCCCAGTAGCAGGACTAGTGTTTTGTGTGTTTTCATTTTCTTTTTACTTTTGAGATGGAATAATGCAATCCTCGAATTGATTGTTCAACTTTGTCTCTCCAGTCTTTGTCCGTCGAATTATATGGGTAAAGTATTGCTCTTGAAGAATTTACAATCACGCCGCTGTCTTTTTGGTTGAAAAGGCATCGTATTTTTGTCAAATCGCCTCCTTGTGCGCCAACACCCGCATACAATATGGGCATATCGCTAGGTATTCTTTCCCTTATCCTCTCGAGCGAGGCATGTTCGGATAGGACTGGAATCATGTTTCGATTTTTGTTCCAATCACTTACTACCCGGTCCAGAATGTATGACCAAAGTGGCTCTTCTCGTTTTTTTGTTTCAGATTTTACCGGAATATCTTGTATTATGTTTGCTCCGGGATTGCTGGTTCTTACTAGCACGGCAATGCCTCTGTCAGAGTAATTTGAAAACGCGTGGAAGACTTCTTGGCCCATGTAAGGATTTATGACGATTCCATCAGCATTGCAATTTTGGAAAATGTTGCGCAAATATGCATGCATGGTATTCTCAATGTCGCCAATCTTGCAGTCAACTATTGCTGGCGCATCAGGAGCTGACTTGTGAATTGTACTGATTGCATCTTTTAGCAGTTTTGTTCCATCGTAAAGATCAAAAAAAGCTTTTTGCAGCTTATATGCGGATGCGTATTTTGATGTTATTTCAATTATTTCAGTTAAAAACCTTGAAACCGCTTCGAATGGAGGGAGATTTTTGTATTCATTCGGAATTTTACTTAAATCCGGATCTAAACCTACGCAGATGCTGGAATTAGGCTCATTTAAGAGTTTTAAGCAGTCTCTCATTTCAAACCCTCATAATCGTGGCCTAAAACGAGCTTTTTAGCTTCAAGATGCCTGGCCGTCCGTTCGGTTGGCGGTACTGCTATGGCTTCGTTTTTAACGTCAAAACCGTTTCTAGTTAATGCTTCCAACTTTTTCGGATTATTTGTGCCGAGTAGTAGCTTGCTCTTCACGTCTAAAAACTTCAGAATTGCAACAGCGCCATCATATGTTCTGCAATCAATGTCATTGGCAGTGTTGTTTTTTTCTAACAGAGTGAAAGCCTCAACAGTGTTTACACCTATACGTTCCTGTAAATAGAGTGTGGCGAGTTTGAAGTCTGTGCCTTTTCCCCTTCCATCTTGGTTTGGAATGTATATTATCAGTCCTTGCTCTTTTTCAGCAAGTCTTTTCATGGCCAAGTCTAATTGTTCACGACATTCGCAGGTTTTATCATGAAACAATTGCCCCGTCGTACATCCAGAATCTATTCTAAGAAAGACGCTTTTTTCTTGTTTGAATGCGGGACGCATCAGTGTGCTGTCAAGGTCCGATTTTGCTATTGCGTAATACGTACCCCATTCATCGTTAACTTTGAATACCATCTGGTAGAATTTGCCGTATGGTGTGTCAAGAGGTCCACAGCCTTTTTTGGTTACATCATATGAATCGTTTCCAATAAGTATTGCTCTTGTACACTGTTTTTTAGAATTTTCAGCTTCTGATATTATGTCAAGTAGCTCGGTCTGATTTATTTTATACTTTTGAGAAAGTTCCTTAGTAAAATCAAAATAGTCGAATTCTCCGTTTTGAGTTGCCATTTTAAATGTTGAACGTTTCCCTCATCAAATCACCGATTATCGTGTACTTCTGTACCTGCAAAACGCCTGGCAATTGATGCATTTCTTCCGCAAAATCCTCTATTTCCTTGAGGTCTTTTCCTATAAATTCTGCCAGAAAGTCGTATCCTGAGTTGATTTTGTGCAGGTTGTTTATTGCCATGTGCTGCTCCAAGTATTCTCGCACTCTGTCTCTTCCTGTTGGTGTTGTTTTGATTGCAAAGCATGCTCTTGTGTATCCGAGTTTTGCGAAATCAAGCAGTGCTGTGCTTTTGTGGATGATGTTGCCGTGATACCGTTTGACTTTGTCGTGTACTGTTGATGCTGGCATGTTGAGCTCTCTTGCGAGAGCAAGTAGTGAGGTTCTTGCGTTCTTTCTGAGCGCAGAGAGCAGTCGAAATTCGTTTTCATCCACATGATTCACCCCATCTGTTCGAGGGCTGCCTTTTTGGCTTCGCCTTCGATTTTTGTTTTGCTTCCGCACCGTCCGCAGAGTACGAACAGCTCATTTGTTAGTGGAATTATTGGTATGAAGTAGAGCGTGAACCACTCTGTTAGTTTGACGAGGCCGTGCATCGTTTTTCGCTTGCAGTTCTTGCACGGCTTGTTGGCTTCACCAAGCACTTTCGGTTTGCTCTTGTAGCCGAAGAGTATCATGACCTGCCTCCGAATATCATCACGAGAATTCCTACAATAGCAAGCGCTCCTGCCACGTATGACTGCGATTCTCCGAGTAGGTTTAGTAGTTTGAACTGGAGGCCGAAGAATGGAAGTACAAATCCTCCTGCTCCAAAGAAGAACATCATTGCGCCGAGTCCTCTTGCTGACATTTTACGCACCTCCTATGAATAAGTACATTATCGAAATGTAGAGGAAGTACAATCCACCTGCAACGCATGCTGCTCCGATTAATCTTGCCATGGCCGGATGATGTTGTGTGCCGTCGTTTTTCTCCAGTTTGCCTCTCACTAATGCTATTATTCCGCCTATTGCGAATAGTAATCCGATTATTATTCCGCCAACAGCTACTACTCCTGGTGGCAGCGTTCTTAGCAACGCTTTGAGTCCCACATATTGTCCCATTTTCTTTCCTCCAAAGCTTCGTAAAGCTTCCTTGACTATTGTAAGTTATACGAAGAAAGCGTAAGATATATACTTTGTTCAATTATAATTATTACTAATAACTATATAATTACAAAGGAAAGAATTATATACTTGGAAGGTTTCTACTATTGTATGAAGCGTAAAATAAACAGGGTTGGAACGTCAACTTTGACTGTTTCACTGCCGAGCAAGTGGGCCCAGAAATATGCCTTGAAGCCGGGACAAGAAGTTGAAGTTTTTGAAGAGGGCAGAATTGTGCACATTTCCGCAGGCGCAAATGTCAGGAAGGGCAATAAGACGATCATCAATATTGATGAATTCAATGCTCTTATGGTTAACAGGCTTCTTAACGAACTTTACAATTCAGGTGTTGACGAGATCATTATTAACTTCTCAAAGCCCACGGTTCCTAATTACAAAACTGGAGAATCTGTTGAAGTAGAGAAGTACATTAATAGGCTTCTTCCCAGATTTATAGGTCTTGAAATAGTATCTCAAACGCCTGGCAAGATTATATTGCAAAACCTGCTTCCGGTAGAAAAAACAGAAAAGCTGGATGTAATTCAAAAGCGTACTTATTTTCTTATCAAGGAATTCTTAAGCGAATTTATCAAGAACTTGAACAATTTCAGTAGTTTTTATCCAAAAGTCTATGATTACCATGATGCCGTGGATAGGTTCATTAATTATTATCTGAGGTTAATCTCTGCATCAGATTTAGGCGAGCATCAAAAGGCAAGAGCGGCTACGTTTTATGAGAGAATAAAGACAGTATTGGATAAAGTTAGGCACACTAGCGAAAGGCTTTCAGAAATGAAGATGATTACTCCAAAGATAAAGTCTTATGTTGCTGAAATCTTCAATTACTATATGTCCCAGTTTGACTTTATTTTCAAATCAGGCATAACTACAAAGGAAGTCGATGGTATCGTAAAAAAAAGATATGAACTCGTCAATAAAATTAATCAAGAAAGGTTTAATGAGAGAGAAGCAAGAGTGATTTGGGAGTGCAGGAGCATGGTTGATACAATTGTTGAATTTCTTGATGAGTACATTCAATTGAATTCTGAGAGCTTTAGAGCTGCTTGAGTTTTTTTAAGGTTTCTTGCAGGACTTTTTTAGCGCTAATCTGACAAGGATATTCATCTCTCAAAGTATGGCCATTTTTTAGAAAAGTTCTCAGGGAAGTAATATAGTTGATTCTTCGCGATTCATGGTCAAGAAGCCCAGTTGGCTGGCAAAGATAAGCTGCTGCTGCGAGTAATGCTTGGAACTCTCTGGCTGATTCTGGCTGGCTTCTTAAGTAATATCTTAATTTTCCTTTCTCACTTACGTACTCCTCTTTTTCCACCTGCATGCATGCTTTTTCAAGTTCTGAAAACTTTTCAAGAAGTTCTTCTTGATATTCAATTGCTGGCTTTTTCTCATTCAGCGATTTCACTCTCTCACCGATTTTTTCTCGTCTAACTGCTTTATCTGGTGAGTTGTCAATCAGATGCTGACCCGTTAGTTGCTCATAGAGTACCAATCCAACTGACCATGCGTCATAATCATCCGCCCATTCCTTTGCTCCGAGATAGATTTCCGGAGGTCCATATGTTAGTGAGCCCCACATGCCGTCAAATTCTTGTGTTGCAAGACCAAAATCCACAAGGTACGGTTTTGAATTTTCGCTTAAAACAATGTTCTCTGGGCGTATATCTCGGTGAAATATGGGGTTTGGAATTGTGATTCCAGAATACGCCCATTTCATCTGCAAAATTACTAAGGCGTCAAATAAGCCCTTTGCGATAGCTGGAAAATCTTTAATTTGGTGACTTAAACCCAATTTTCCATCAATTACAGTACGTAGCGATGGAACTCCAAAATGATGGCTTCTGGGGAGCAGATAAGACCATTTTGGAAGGCGCGTGAATAAAATTCCTGTATAATCTCCTTTAATTGGTACCACGTCTTCTATTTTCGCTATGTTATCATGGTCATCAAGCCAGGCGAGTATTTTTGCCTCATTTTTTGTACGCTCTACAGGGTCGAGTTTTGAATGTTCATACCCTGAAAGAGGTACATCCGGACCTAGTAAATCGTGAGGCAAGTTGACTTTCAAAAGATTTACAAGATTCACCCTTGCACGTTTTACTACGTACATCTCTGACAAGTTTCCAGAGGGAAGCTCACCTAAAACTTCCATCCCATCATGTATTACGTCCCCTGCTTGCAATATCTTACCCATTTTTGCCTATATCGGTTTTTCTCAGTTCATAAGAATTTTGAAGCGTTTGAATCGTTTGTGCAACGCGATAATTGTACGGCGATTCAATATCTCGTGCATCCTTGCCGCCAAAGAATGAATTATCAAAAAAACAATTTGACATGATGAATTCGATAATCGATTGGGCGCCGTCGATAAGTGCGGCATCCTTCAAAGTGTTAAAAAAATTGTGCTGATAGAACAAATTGAGCTTATTTTTGGTTTCAGTATCGATCTTCAATTGTTCTTTCTCAAAATATTCCGCACATTCTTTTGGATTGAAATCAATTGCTTTTACAACGTTAGCAAGCGGATTTTTAATTACGCCCTCAATTCCTTCTCGTACATTGTTAAGAAGTTTTTGTTGCTGGTCAATCATGAATGTCATATACTGATCAGGTTCTTTCACTTTATCAATCTCTTTTGATGAGAAGAATTTGTTACCAGTAAGCATTTCATAAAGTATGACTCCTAAAGACCATAAATTATCACGCGGCACAACGTCATATGCTGTTTTGTTGCGCGATAGTTTGAGCATGCGAGGTGATGCATAATCGATAGGCCAGTGTTTCCAAATTTCTTTTGTGTCGTATATTGCATCGTTAAAATCCGTTAGTTTTACACCGTCTTTGTCAATTCCAACATTGTGGGGTGCGAGATCGTAATGCATTATTCCACGCTCATGGCAAGCTGCCAGCGCAGTCAGCATTTGTTCAAAGTAAAGCATTGCATCAGAAAATTTAATCCGTGATCCGCTATTCTCAAGTTTTTCTTTCAATGTTTGTTCGAAGGGTTCCATTGGCAATACGAATTTGCCTTCCATCTCAAATGGATCATAATAGGTAACTATGTTTGGGTGTCTAAGTTCTCGCAGTTTTTCGATATTTCTGACAACCGCGTCTATTGGAACGTCCTGATTAACTATTTTAACTGCAACTTCTCCTGAATACTTGTTTTGCGCTAGATATACATCGCTGACGCGTCCACTGCCGAGCTTTCTAAGAGGATTGTAATTTGAGGGCAATTCTAATTTTGCAAGCTCGATTATTTCCTCAAGCGGCATTCTTTCTTCTTTTGCCTCCTCTTTTTTCATGTAGTTGATTATCTTTCTCAGTTTACTATTTGTTAGAATCAGATGCACCGCTTTTGCAAAGTTTGGATCAGTTTGGTATGCTGTTGTTCCGCAGAATATGGCTGTTTTCTTGATAAAGTCCAGTTTTTCAGGCAGTTTATCTTCTTGCTCGATGAATCTGGTGTAGGGCAGTTCTCTGCCTTCTGCGAAAATGAAGTCAATTGCGCTGAAAAACTCGCTTGAGACCGGTTCAGGTAATTTTTCCAAAGGTTCTTTTATTTCAGTTAATATTTCTACAAGGGTGTCAAGACAAGCATTCGATTTTTGTGCAATTTCTTCTTTTTCTTTGTCTACTTTTTCTCCATCATATTCCAGAAATTGAAGGGTATCGCTTACTGACACATATCTCGCAGCATGCATTGAAATTGTGTCCATGGCTTTTTGTTTCAGTGAAGAGCCTACATATGACTTGACAAATCTGAACGTTTTTCTATATGCCTGCTGCTCTTCTGATGGAAGGTCTGGCCTATCTTCATCTATCCACTCATGTTCTACATTACTGAAGAATTCATCCAGTCCTTTGCGGATGGCTTTCATTGCGCCTTCTATATTCTTCCTGCGTATGTCTTCCTCGCTGTCAAAGTCACCCATACTGCCTATTTATACTCGAGAATATATAAACTTTACTCACTATCCAGTTACAAAAACACCTATAGATGCCTGTAAACGTTCAAAGAATATGACAGTCCTGCTCCGAATTCTACGAACAAAACATAGTCTCCGCGTTGTATTCTGCCTGTTTTTAGTGCGACGTCAAACGCGTGTGCTGGGCTTGCTGTTGAGCTGTTGCCGAACGTGTCGCCTGTTATTATGAGGTCTTTTACGATTGGGAAGTCTTTTTGTGCCTTTATTGCTTTGAGCATGCTTGGGTTTGCTTGGTGTGGAACGATTATTGGCGGTTCTTTGCAGTGTTCTATTCCTTTTTTGATTAGTTCTACTGCTTTTTTGACCGCCCACGTGTATACTGTTCTTCCGTTTTGTTCGAAATATCCGTTATTCAGTTTTATTGCGTCGCGCATTGTGCTGTCTGTTTCAATTAAATTGTAGATAAATCCTGGTTGTTCGCTCGGCCCTAGCAATGCAGCGCCTGCTAGTTCTCCGAATAAGACGACTGATTTTCTGTCTTTTTGGTTTGTGACTTGGTGCATTTTGTCAACGCCGACAACTATAATGTATTGCGACTCTTTTTTTATTGCGGCATCTGCGAGCGCTAAACCATAACCGTGTGATGCGCATCCTGTTGTCAAATCGTATGAGCGTTCTGCGTTTAGTCTGAATTCTATTGCTATTGCTTGTGAGAGTCCTGTTTGTTTATGCTGGTAGACTATTGCGCCTTTTTTTAATTCCCGCATTCGTGGGAAGTCATCTATTTTTATTGTTTTGTCTACGAGGACTGGGCTTCCTGTTAGTTGTGTTGCGGCTTCTATTGCAGAAGAAATGTCTGTTGTTATCACGTCAAATGCTGGCGCGTTTCCTGCATTGATGTGCTGGTGTATTTTTGATGCCTCGCATGGTATGAGCAATGGTAGTGGAGGATTAAGGAATGGCATGTGTGTGTTTCCTGCGAGTATGATGCTTATTTGCTCTCGTGGAATGTCTGGCCTTTTGTCTAATATTCGCTTGACTGTTTGCATTGCCATGTATTCTTGTGTTTCCCAGTCTTCTGCTATTCTTCTTTCTAGAATTCCAGTGCAGTTTTGTATCCATTCTTCTGATGTTCCTTCAGTGTCTTTCAGCATTTCGACTAGGTCTTTGTTTGTTCGTACTTTTGCTGGAACATAACTTTCTGTTTCTAATATCGTGCTGTGCATAATAAAATTTTCTCGTCTATTAAGACTATAAAAGCTTTATTGTGAAACTTAACGCGCGTTATTGCCACGTTGCGATTATGTCTTCTACTTTGCCTTTCCTGAAGAATGCGTTGTATGTTGCTGTTATTGTTGGTATTCTTATGTTGTGTTGTTCTGCGTATTTTTGTATTATTTGGAGTGTTCTGTGGCCTTCTACTGTTTGTTCTGGTTTTGGTAATGGTTTGCCTTTCTTGATTGCGTCTCCGAATTGGTGGCCAAATTGGTGATTGCGGGATGTTTCGCTCATGCATGTGGCGAACAAATCGCCGATAAAGCTTAATCGTGGTATTGACGCGCTTCCTTTGTGTTCGTAGATGTGGTCTATTTCTCTTAGTGCGAATGCGATATAGCTTCCCATGGAGTTGCACGCGTTGTCTGAGTAATAGCCGTCTAGTAGTCCTGATCCGAGTGCTGCGATATTTTTTATCGCTCCGCCGAACTCTACGCCTACTGCGTCTGTTTCTGGGACTACTCTGAAGGATGGTGAGTTGAATAGTCTTGTCCATTCTTGCGCATGGTCGCCTGCTATTACTGCCATTGCGGGCCTGCCCAGCATTATTTCCACGCTTAGGTTTGGCCCCATTAGTGCTGCTGTTGGGTTTTTGAGTTCTTGTTTGATTAGTTCTGTTGGCGTTTTGAGATCGTCATATAGTCCTTTTACACAACTGAGTATTTTTGCTTCTGGGTTTATTATTCCTGATATCATGTTTACGCAATCTGCTAATGCTGGGGAAGGGACGCAGATTACTATCATGTCTGCTTGTTTTATTTTGTCTACTGCTTCTCCGCTGTATGTTCCGTCTGGCTCTAATTCTACGAATTCGTTTTGGTTATTGCCTAATAGTTTAGAAATGGCATTTCCAAACTTGCCTGCGCCGATTATTGTTATCATTCTGTGAGACTATTATGCCAGCTCTTTTAATCTTTTCTGTAAGAACTTGGCTATTTCATCATCCCACGAGCGGGGTACTGTTTTGCTGAAGAGTTCTTTCATCCATTTTAGTGTTTCTGGCCTGAATCCTTCTTTGTCTCCTGCTATCATTTTGTAGATGTCATAGCGTATTTGCGCGTCTAACTTGGCTCTTTTGGCTGCCTTGTTGAATTGTTCGAACAATTTTTGTTTTTCCTCTTCGACTTTTTCTTCTTCTTTTGCTGTTTCTTCGTTCCAGAAGTCTTGGTATGAGAAGTCTCCTGTTTTCAGGTCTTCTAAAACTGTAAATAGGAATTTTTTGAGTTCGTCCGGCCAGTTTGCTTCTATTTCTTTTTGGTATTTCTTGCATCCTTCGATGAACCGGGGGTCTATGTTGGTTCTTTCGCCGTCTATTATTCTGACTAGTTCTGCTTTTGCGAATTTTGGCGTGTGTTTGACATTCCATGCTTCTCTTTTGAGTATTTCTTTGAAATCGTTGCGTTCTTCTTTTGCGCCTTCTATGTATTTTGTTGGGCTGATGTGTTTTGTTTCTTTTCCTGATATTTTTGCGAGTATTTGCTCATGCATTCTGCGCAGGAATTCGTATTTGTCTTCTATTCTTAGCACGTCCATGTATCCTTGCAGTGCCAGGTTGAGTCCAAATGGTGTTGGTATTGTTGTTTCTATCTCTGTTATTTTTATTGTGCCATCTTCTATGCCCTGTAGCACTTTTTTGGTGTTTTCAATGTCCATTAGGTCTTCTAGGCATTCTCTTTTTGCTTCGTTTAGTATTGCGAAGTTGGGGTCTAGTTGTTTTAACGCGGACATTAGTATCATTGAGCTGACTTGTTGTCTTCCGACTCGTTTCTGTCTGCCCATGTAGTTGCGTAGTATCATTAATGAGCGTGTTGCGCAATGTCTGAATCTTCTTTTGAAAACTTCGCTTTTTTCGATTGCGTTGTTCATTATCATGTTTATTTTGTCTGCTTTGAGTAGTTTTATGGCTTTGACCGGGTTGAGTTTTTTGTTTCCGTTGATGTAGAATCCGTTGTCGCTTATTCCAAGCTCTACATCTTTATGTTCTGTGCGTGATAGTGCGAATGCTACTGCTCTGCTCAGGCAATCGTTTACGCGTCTGCCGAGAAGTGTGTGGAAGATTATTTTTTGGTCTCTTTCATCAGCATAGTACTCAACCAGTATTGTTTTGTCGTTTGGTATTTTTTTGCAGTAGTCGTATTGTTCTTTGAAATATTCATAAATTGCGTTTGCTGCTTTATCGTCAACGTAGAGGTGTTCGTTGATGAATTTGAGTATGATCGCCTTATTTTCTCCCGCGCTGAGTCTGTCCAGCATCAGTCTTCTGAATCTTCCTATCGTGTTTGCTAAGTCGAAGCTTAGTGGGAGCATTTCTGATGCCCATCTTGGCACTGTTGGGGGCCTGTTGACTGATGTTCCTACTTGTGCTACCATGCCTCTGGTAAACTTGAACATGTAAGTTTCTCCGCCAAGAACAAAGACATCTCCTGGTTTTAGTCTTTCAACAAATCCTTCGTCAAGCATTCCTACTGTTTCTGTTCCTATTTTGACTGTGACGAATGATTCGTCTGGGATTGTTCCTATGTTTGTCATGTATATGACTCTTGTCATTTTGCCTCTTTTGCCTATTTTTCCGTCTGCTCTCCAGATTTTTGCGTAGATGTTTCTGTCTTCTAGATCAACATATTCGCCTGCTAAGTAGCTCAATATCTGGTTGAAGTCATTCAGTTTCAAGTCTTTGTAACAGTAGCTTTTTTTGACTGTTTTGTAGAGTTCTTTTTCTTCCCAGACTTGTTGTAGTGCCATTCCGATTAGTTGTTGTGCTAGAACGTCGAGTGCGTTTGTTGGGATGTGTACTTTGTCTATTTTTTTTTCTACCGCGCTTTTTAGCAAGACTGAACATTCAACTAAGTCATCTCTGTCCATGACGATTATTCTTGCTTTTACTGTTTCGTGTAGTTTGTGCCCGCTTCTGCCTGCTCTTTGCAGGAATCTTGCGACTGATTTTGGCGAGCCAAGGCAGATTACAAGGTCTATGTAGCCGATATCAATTCCTAGTTCAAGTGATGTTGAACAAACGACTGCTTTCAACTCGCCGTTTCGTAGTTTTTCTTCGATGTCTAGGCGCATTCTTTTGCTCATGCTGCCGTGGTGTGCGCCTATGTTTCCGATGTATTTCTTGGGAAATCTTGTTTTCAAATGGTCTACTACTCTTTCTGTTGCTGCTCGCGTGTTTGTGAAGACTAATGTTGTTTTGTGTGATTGTATTAATTCGTCAATGAGCTCGTACATCGCGTGGTGTGCTGTGCCGTGGGGAGTGTCAATCAGGTTTTCTACTGGCGACATAACTTGTAAGTCGAGGTTTTTCAAGAATTGAATGTCAATTACAGTGCAAGGTCTTCCTACTCCTACAAGGTATTTGCCGATTTCTTCTATTGGTGCGACTGTTGCGCTTAGTCCTACTCTGCACATGTGAGTGGACAGGTGTTGTAAGCATTCAAGTGATAGTGAAAGATGTGTTCCTCGTTTGTTTTCAGCCAGTGCGTGAATCTCGTCTACTATGCACCAATCAACGTTTTTCAAATGTTCTCTGAACTTTACTGAAGCTAGCATTATTGCAAGACTTTCTGGTGTTGTTATCAGGATGTGTGGCGGTTTTTTGAGCATTTTGCTCTTTTCATTTGCAGTTGTATCGCCTGTTCTTACTCCTACTCGTATGCCTAATGATTTTCCAGCTAGGTTTTCTATTTGTTCTAGTGGTTCTTTCAAGTTTTTAGAAATGTCATTGGAAAGTGCTTTTAGTGGTGAAATGTATATCGCGTAGACTTTGTCTTGCAGTATTCCTTTTTCTGCGGAATCGACAAGCTCATTCAATATTGATAGGAAGCCGGTTAGCGTTTTTGTTGCGCCGGTTGGTGCGGATACAAGGATGTTGTTTCTGGAGTGTATCTCAAGCACTCCGTAGAGCTGTGGTAAGGAGAAACTAGTAAATCTGGAGAAGAACCATTTCTTTATTGTTGAGTTTAGTATGCCTTCTACTTCTTCTTTGGTGTTGGGTTTCTCTTTCCGTTTTATTAGATTATCTTCCATATTGAAAATAATTAATAGTGCTTTATCCTGTCCATTAATGCTTATCGTCGATATAAAAAGGTTACGAATAGTTGTCCAGTGAGCCAAAAAGCTTTTAATTAACCGCTGTAAAGTCTCGAAAATGAGTGAAGATTTACCAGAAAGAGCGCAGACTGCGCTAGAAGCTATTAGAGACATTAAGGGTCGTAGCCCTATTCATTCTTCTAGGGATTTAGGAGAGGTTTGCAATCAGCTGACAGACATGTTTCATGCTGCCGCTCAAGCCAGGGAATTGTATCCGTATAGGATGCAGGCGACTTGTGTTTTGAGAACTTTGGAAAGAATGAGGGAAACGCTGAAGCAGTGCTCTCCTGATTATTTGAAAGGTGAGCAGGAAGAAGTTATTCGTTCAGAGGGTCAGAATGGAAGGGTTATTTCTCAGGAGCATTTTGTTGGTTGCGGCTTGCAAACAAGGTTTTATGGGGTTGAGTTCAGCTTTGGATTGTTTGATGACAGGGAGCGTGCTCTTAAGTTGCTGAATCGTCAGATTGTTTATGCTGAGCATAATGTTGCTTCATTGAATAAAGTGAAGAATCAAGCCGAGCAGAACATTAAGGTTGATGCCCACAATGGCCCGACTGGCGGGAAATACTTCCTGTTTGATGGTGCAGTCATAGTTCCAATTAATTTGGTTAAGGGCGGTCATGTTCTTTATCGTGCTTCTTTGTACAAAGTAGATCAGTGTACGCATGTGAAATTACTTCCTGAGCCTTCCACAATTTTCGAGTCTTTCAAGGACGCGGCTGAAGAGATTGACAGGAATGCAGGTGTTGTTGTAACTGTAAAAGGTTCTGAGAAATATCCGATTAGCGAAACTGCTTTGCATGTTGTTCTGGACAAGTATCAGAAGCTGGCAGCTAATTCAGGAATTCCTGTTTGCACTGAGTGTGTTGGGTTTTAATTTATGTCAAAAGCTTTAAAAATACGCCCTTGTCCTCGAGTAAACGTGGGTGAATTGGGTTGAAAACTTTGAAATCTTTGGTTGCATTGGCGTGTTTGGCTTTTGCCGGATGCGAGTCTGTTCCTGTTGAAAAGCCAAAACCGGTTGTTGTACAGAAGGCAGAGCCAAGAATCAATATTGAGGAAATAATTAATCCTTTGAAGGATTACATTTACGCGCAATACGATGTTTCTATTGGTGGACAGCGCGCTGATCTTGAGATTGCTGGACAAAGAATGGCCGATTCTTTGAGAAAAGCTAAATTCTCAGATGAAACAGTTCAGCAAATTAAGAATGGCAAGTCTGCACCTGATCTTGAGAAATTATTCGAAAAAGAAGGTTTGGTTTTCAGGCGTGTGAATTTTCTTGGCAAGATTGGAAATCACAGTTATGAGTTATGGAAAGTCGGATCAAGGGCTTCTAAAGAGCGCACTGTTTTTGACATTACAAAAAAATATACTAAAGTCAGGATTCAGGAAGAGCTTATTACCAATTTGTTCACTTATGCTGCTCAGAAAATTCCTTCCCAAACGTCAGGTGTTATTGGTTCTCATATGGTTGGCACTGATGTTATCGAATATCGTCCGTGGCAGGATGCATCTCTTGCGAAGAACTTTTACGAGGGCATTAAATCTTTGGAGAAAGAGCTTGAGGAGGAATTTAAGGATCCGGACGTTTTGGACAAGTATGTTGGCCGTACAAAAGCAATGAATCCCATGTTTTGCGATCGTGTTTCTAAAGTTTTGAATTACGAGTCAGTCAGAGAGCAGTATAAGTCTTCAAAATCTGTTGATGAGTTTGTCTTGAAAGTCATTCCTGGTTGGGAAGAAGTTAGCGACATTCAGCAATTTATGTACATGGTGGATGAGTTTAACTTTGATAAGGACGGCTTGGATAAGCTTACAGATACCAATAGGCTTAGATTGACTGTCGACAAGGCAATGCATCAGGAATTGCGTTCTATGCTTGCGAGGATGGGATATGGCGATGCGTATAAGGGCTTGGCTGAGGTTTTCAAGTATATGAGTTTTGATAAGCCTAATATTGTTAATCCTTCTGTCAGCGCTGCAAAGGGCATAACTATTAATTTTATTGATCAGATTCAAAGCGAGCGTGATAAGTACCACAATATTTCTGTTGTTGGTTACGTTAAGGGCAGGGAGGCTTCTGTTTGCAAGCAGTTCGGCCTGTTTACAGAAGAGCAAATCAGGTCTTTGTCAAAGTCTGCTTTCGAGAATATTTACAAGGGCAGGTCTTTGAAGGATTACATGCAGATCCGTGTTAATCAGTTGTTGAAGGAACAGGAAAGGTAGAGGTGAGTGTAGATGACAGGGATTATAAAAACAGTATTGGAAGAAATCGTTTCAGAATGTGTTCTTAATGGCGCTCAAGTGACTCTAGCGCCTGGTTATGAGGTTCCTGAGGGCTGCCCTCATGTTGCTGTGCAGGCTTCTTATCCTAAGGCGCTTGAACTGTACGTGATTATGGATTTTGAGAATTCTGAAAGGCCTTATCTTGCTATGATGAAAGGCATGGTTTCGTTACAGCATGTTAAACAGGACTTGGTTAAAGGCGGGGAAACGCGCAGGATTTTCACGCAGCTTGAGGGTTCTCATTCGCCTGTTGTTGACTGGGCTGAATTGTTGCAGGATGAAGAGTTTTTGGACTTGTACGATAGGTTTTTCCCTCAAACAGAAAATGCCATTAGAGAGCCTGCAATTATGGCGGTTACAAGATAAGCAATTTTGTTCCACGTCCATACTGTGTATCCGTCGAATGGCGGGAATGGTATCATATTGAATATTCCTAATAGCGCGTTTATTCTGAAGCCGTAGTCAACAAGGGACGTTAATAATGCGTGAAGTGGCATAAAACTTAATCCTAAGAATATTCCTGCCAAAATAATGTTCATTGCTGGTCCTGCGAGTGCTATCTTGCCGTGTTGTTGTCTTGTCGCGCCGTGGATGTAGACTCCTCCGGGCGCTAATAGTATTAATCCAGTAAAGCTCAGTAAAACTCCAATGACGAGTGCTTGGTTGTTTGCTCTGAATTCTGCCCAGCAATGATATTTTTGCGCTACGTACTTATGAGCCAGCTCGTGTAGCAGAAATCCTATTCCTGCTGTTACAAACATTAGCGGAAGTGCGGTCAACAATTTGTAATTCAATCCTACCGTAGCTATTCCGAAGACTAAAGATACTGCCAGCCATGCTTTTACTATTTCTTTTATTTCAAAGTTAGAGAATTTCATGCGCAGTTGGTTGCTTGGCTCCACGCGACGTATAAGTTTGTGAGAACTGCTTGTAAATTGCCATATTGTATGTTGTCTTGCGCTAATTGAAGTGAGTTCGTTGCTTTTTCTGGGCAATTGCTTGTTTCTACGGTTTTTGTGACCCACCATAGATCTATTTGTATTATTCTTGCGATGGAGTTTTCTGAGTGTTGTCTGATGTTTTCATCGCAGGGTATTACTCCTATGCTTTCAAAGCTTGCGTCAAAGAATTTGTTGTCCGGCATTACTATGTTCATTCCTCCTGGTGATACAAACCTGCCGTTTGGTATTCCTAGAGTATACGGCTTCAAGCATGCGCCTTGTAATAATTTTTCAAACAACCATCTTTCGTTGTCGAAGAATTTTTCTCCGTAACTTAGCCTATCAATGTAATAGTATTCTTCATCTGAGCCAGCTCTAAGGTATTTTCTTATGTCTTCTGCCAACCTTTTATGTACTGGGCTGAATGGCACTGGAAACGCAAGATACAATTGCATTCTTTCCATTCTTGCCTGTGCGCCTTCGTTCGCAATTGCGCCAGTGGTGGTTTGTTCTCCGAGATTCATTATGAAGAACATTGGCAGTCCTATTGTGAGTACTATTATTGTCAGCTCTTTTAACATATCATATGTTAATTATCAGTAGTATAAAAAGTATGTCGATACATTTAATAATAATCAGCGTTATTTATTGTTCTATGGGATGGAAAACTTATTTGGTCATGTATTTTGGGACTAGGGGCGTGAATGCTTCTGAGATTGCTAAAAGAGTTGAGTCAGCAGGCTTTGAAACAAAGTTCGGCCCGTTTGATTTTGTTTTTGACTGGAAGGATAAATCTCCTTCTAAGCATGAAGTTCTTGCGTTAGGCGACAAGGTTTCAGAAATTCTTAAAGACTCTGGCGCTGTTTTTAATTTGGATACTCACGATTAAAGTCCAAACGCTTCTGTGAACTGTTTCATCTGTTTGAAATTCTGTAAGAACTTTCTGCCGTCATCTGTTAGCTCGAAATAAGTTTTTTCTTTGTGGTGTGTTTCCATCAAGAGATTTCTTTGTTTTAGTTCTTCTAAGTACAATTTCATTCTTTGATGAGAAAGGTTTGACTTGTAGAGTAAGTGGGTTGGTATTATTTTGCCGCCTTTGTCTTCTATTGCGTGCAGCATGTCATACACTATGTCTAATTTCGTGCGTTTCATTTTAGCATTGCCTTGATTAGTGCGAATAATATTACGAGATAGCCTGCTGCTTGTGTTATGTGTGCTGCGACGAATAGGGAGTTGTAGATTGTTTCAAGCAGGAATAGGACTTGTGCTATTGCTAGCAAGGTGAATGATATTAATACAAGGCAGGCTGTTGCTTTGCAGACTTTTTTGTAGTTTTGGTAGTAAGCGAATGATATGAATGCAAGGAATATCGTGCTTAGCCCGTAGAAGCTTAGGAAGTAGCTTCCGCTCAACAGTAAGCTTGGCACCATTATTAGGAATAATAGTGCGATTAGTCTTTTATCTGTTATTTTGTGGGTTACTATTAGCAGAAGTACGTACGCTGTTAGTGCCAGCAATATATGTACCACGTATCCTGTGAAGAATACTTTTGCTGCAATTTCTGCCGGTAGTTTAAAAAAGACATCTTCTAATAGCGCGTCTGTTATCGCGCGTGATAGAAAGCTTAAAGTCAGTAGTCCGAAGCTTGATGTGAAATAACCGTATTTTTTCTCTCTCGTCATTAAGTATATCCTAAATGATGCGAGTGTTACGCAGAGTGCGATTAGTGCCGCGCCTGCTTCTAGTATTGCGTCTACTCCGAAGAACCATGTTGGACCGTGTATGTATACGCTCACCATGTACTTTTGTCCTTTTCAACGCTTTTAAGCTTTATGGATTTGTGCTCTATGCTTAGAACGTGCTTATTTTGGCTCGCTTGCTTTATTTGGTTGCTTGATTATTGCCATGGCGTAGGCCAGTGTGTGTGCTGCGCGCTTGAACTGTTCGCGCGTGTAAGGTATTCGCACCATGTGTACGTCATCCTTTTTTTTTGCAAGCGGCGAATCAAGTGGTACTGCGAGTACTCTGTCGTAATTTCCTTCTCCAAGAACGTCATCTAATGGCACTTTTCTTTCCCAGTGTGCAAGATTGCCAAAATATCTTTCTCTGAGGTTTGGCCAGTTTGCTATTCGAATGTCTACTATTACTGGTCTGCCGTTTATTGATATTGCGGCATCGTATGTTGTGATTATGTCTCTGCCTATTCCGCTTACTATTATTTGGCTTCCGTTGTCTTTGAATTTGTACCTGTCGTGTTCTAGTTTGTATGGTTCTGCCCAGCCCGTTGTGGTCTGTATAAAACCAAAAAGCGTTGCTCGAAGTGCTTGTTTTGCTACTTCGCCAGTCATTGTTTCAGCGTTTATTTCTCTTCCAACAAGTCTTTCTATTGTAAGTGCGTTGTCAATCTTTTTTTGTGATAGCATTGTCATTAACGCTATCAATCCGTCGTTCGTTTGTGTTTGCATCTCGCTTTCGCACGATGGGTGTTATTTAAAGCTTTTGACTCATCTTAGAAAAAGCCGAATTTCTTTTTGCCTTCTTTTTCGAACTCTTCCAAGAGTTCTTTTTGTTTTTTGTTGATTTTTTGGGGCACTTCTACGCTAATTTTGATTACGAAATCCCCTTTTTGTCCGCTTCTTAATTCTGGGAGTCCTTCTTCTTCAAGTCTTATTTCTGAATTGTTTTGCGTTCCTTGTTCTACTTTGACTTTTTTCTTGCCGTGCAACGTTTCCACTGTTATTTCACCGCCTAAACAGGCCGTCGTAAAGCTTATTGGTTGTTCTATAACCAGGTCGTTGCCATCTCGTACGAATCTTTTGTCATCTGGAACGTGAACCAGCACGTATAAGTCTCCTGATGGCGCTCCTTGTTCTCCTGCTTCTCCTTCGCCTGTGACTCTTAATCGCATATCATCATGTATTCCCGCAGGAATTTTAACCTTGACTGGTTCTCTGCTGACTATTCTGCCTTCTCCATCGCATTCTTTGCATACTTCTTCAGGTGTTTCTCCGCTTCCCCTGCATTTGTTGCACGTGCTTGTTGTTGCGAATATGCCAAATGGTGTTCTTTTTGCAGTTCTTACTATTCCTTGTCCTTGACAGGTGCTGCATTGTGAGAAGTTTTTGCCTCCTTTGCCATGGCATTCTTCGCATTGTATCATGCGTTGTGATTCTATTTCTTTTGTTGTGCCTTTTGCGACTTCTTCCAGTGTTATGTCTGCTTCTGCTACTAAGTCTCTTCCTGGTCTTCCTCTTCTTGATGTTTTGAAGCCGAATCCTGACATCAAATCGCTGAATATGTCGTCGAAGTTGAAGTTTCCTGAGAAGTCTCTAAAATCGAATCCTGAGAATTGTTGTCCATTAAAGCCTGTGCTTCCGAACTGGTCGTATTGTTGTCTTTTTTCAGCATCGCCTAGTACTGCTGCTGCTTCGTTTATTTCTTTGAATTTTTCTGTCGCGCTGGCTTCTTTGTTCAGGTCCGGATGATATTTTTTAGCTAGCTTCTTGTATGCCGACTTGATTTCTTCTTGTGTGGCGCTTTTTTCAACGCCGAGAAGTTTGTAGTAGTCTTTGGTCATCCAAACCTCTGAGTTACCGGCGAGGAGGGTTCAATGACGTGAGTCATTGAAATCGTCCTTTGACTTTATGCTCTTCATTGTTTAGAACGTGTTCGAATTCTGCTTGGACTACTTTGTTTATCGCCCATTGGCCTGCGAGTTTTATGGCTACGTATATTGCGACCAGTGCGATTGCGGCGTATGCGATTATTTTGTATTCCATTAGACTTTCTCAGTGTCTACTACGTTTTCTTCCTCTTTTGGCGCTCCTTTTGCCTTGCCTGCTTTTTGGTATAAAGCAGTTGCGGCTGTGTGGAGTGCGTGGTTGCACTCGTCAAGCTTTTTCTTTATGCTGGCAGGGTCGCGTGTTGTTTCTCCGAGTAGCTGTTTGAGTTCTGCGATTTTGTCCTTTACATCTTTTACTTCTTTTTCGCTTACTTTTCCTTCGAACTCTTTCAATTGTTTCTCAGCCGTGTAGACCATTGTGTCTGCTTGGTTGATTGTCTCTATTTCTTCTTTCTTTTTCGTGTCTGCTTCTGCGAATTCTTCTGCTTGTTTTCGCATTCTTTCTACTTCTGCAGGCTCAAGCTTGTTTGGCGCGGTTATTCTCATTGATTGTTCTTTGCCCGTGCCTAGGTCTTTTGCTGAGACGTTCAGTATACCGTTCGCGTCGATGTCGAATGCGACCTCAATCTGCGGTATTCCTCTTGGCGCTAGCGGTATTCCTACAAGATCGAATTGTCCAAGCATCTTATTGTCTGCGAACATTGGTCTTTCTCCTTGTGAGACTCTTATTGTGACTGCTTCTTGGTCGTCTGCTGCTGTGCTGAATGTCTGGCTTTTCTTTACTGGGATTGTCGTGTTTCTTTCGATTAATTTAGTAAAGACTCCGCCAAGTGTTTCTATGCCAAGGCTCAATGGTGTTACGTCTAACAATAGTATGTCTTTTACTTCTCCTGCTAGTACTCCTGCTTGGATTGCCGCTCCCATTGCGACGCATTCCATTGGGTCTATTGACCTTTCTACTTTGTTTCCAAACCATTGTTCTAGATATTTCTGAACTATTGGCATTCTGGTTGGTCCTCCTACGAGGATGACTTTGTCTAGGTCTTTTACTGCCATTTTTGAGTCTGATAGTGCTTGGTCGACTGATTTTTTGCATTTTTTGACTAGTGGGTCTACCATCTCTTCTAGTTTGGCCCTTGTCAGTTTCATTTGCAAGTGTTTTGGTCCTGCTTGTGTTGCTGTTATGAATGGCAGGTTTATGTCAGTCTCAAGTGTTGTGCTTAGCTCGATTTTTGCTTTTTCAGATGCTTCTCTGATACGTTGCATTGCGACTGCGTCTTGGGCCAGGTCTATTCCTGATTCTTTTTGGAAGTCTTTGACTACGAAGCTGATCAGGGCGTTGTCCATGTCTGTTCCGCCTAGTTGTGTGTCTCCTGACGTGCTTGCTACTTCGAATACTCCTTCTGAGAAGTCCATTATTGTGACATCTAAAGTGCCTCCGCCAAGGTCAAAAACGAGTATTTTCTGTTGTTGGTTTGCTTTGTCCAGTCCATACGCGAGTGCGGCTGCTGTTGGCTCATTAACTATTCTTACTACTTCAAGTCCTGCTATTTGTCCTGCGTCTTTTGTTGCTTGTCTTTGGTTGTCGTCAAAGTATGCTGGTACTGTGATGACTGCTTTTTTGATTGGCTCGCCAAGGAATGATTCTGCGTCTTTCTTTATCTTCTGCAGAATAAATGCAGATATCTGTTGTGGCGTGTATTCTTTGCCGTAGATGCTATATTTGAAGTTTGTTCCCATCTTTCTTTTTGCCGCATAGACTGTTCCGTGCGGGTTTGAGACTGCTTGTCTTCGTGCTGGTTCTCCGACGAGTAATTGTCCGTCTTTTGTGAAGGCTACGAATGACGGGAATGCTTTTCCGTACATTGATACTCCTTCCGCTGATGGTATTATCTTTGGTCTGCCTGCTTCTAGTGCTGATGCCGCAGAGTTTGATGTTCCTAGGTCGATTCCAATTATTTTTTCTTTGCTCATTTTGTTTTACCTCGTGGTTTGCTGATTTTTACTTTTGCGTACCTGATGACTTTTCCGTTCATCGTGTACCCTTTTTGTAGTTCTTCTATGATCGTGTCTTCTGGCTGGTCGCTTTCTGTTTGCATTAGGACTTCGTGTTTGTACGGGTCAAGTTTTTGCCCTATTGATTTTATCTGCTCGACTCGTTCTTCGTCCAATATTTTGTGCAAATTCTTGAATATCATTTCTATGCCCTTTTTTGTTTCTTGTGAAACATCTTTTAGTTGGTGTAGCGCTCTTTCGAAGTCATCTACTACCAGCAATAATTTTACAACAAGTTTTTCTGATGCTATTCCTGCAAGGTCTTTGCGTTCTTTTTCTACTCTTTTGCAGTAGTTTTCAAATTCTGCTTGCAGTCTTTTCAGATGGTCTGTGTAGTCTGCAAGCTGTGCTTCTTTTTTTGCGAGTTCTTGTTTGAACGGCTCAATTTCCACTGTTTCCTTTTTGTCCATAATATCCCCACCCACATTGGTTGACTTTACGTCAACTGAGTAGATTGTAACCATAACTTCTATATAAACCTTTCGTTAAAAACAGCAAAATTTAAATACTTTACATTCTTACCAAAGCGCGAGGTGAAGTTATGGCACAAGAACAAATCAATGTAAACATTGTTGATGGTGAGCCTTTTTTTGCGCACGAGGTAACAGTTAATTTTACTCCTACGCAGCTTACTATGGACTTCAAGTGTATTACTCCAAGGAGTGATCCTAGGAGCAAAAAGCCGAGTTTCTTGCTTAAACACAATGTAATAATGCTTGACCCTTGGCATGCCAAGAGCATGTTAAGCGTTCTTTCCAGCGTTGTTCAAAAGTACGAGCAGGAGTTTGGCAAGATTCAGAAGCCTAAGGCTTTGGAAAAGGCTGAGAAGAAGCAGAAAGAGCTTGTGAAAAAGGCTGGCGAACAGCATCCGGATATTCCAACTTACATGGGTTGAACATGTTTGTCCGCCGTATTACTATTGTTAACATCAGGAGGCCTCCGAAGAGTTCTGTGAATGATGAATTGCAATGGTTTGGCTCTGCTTTAGGTCTTTTTGGAGAGCGTGACAGGGATAAGTCTTGTTTTCGTATTTTTATTGAGCTGATCAAGGCTATTAAGGCTACTGGCGGGCTTTCCAGCGACGAACTGGGAGAAAGATTAGGCCTTACACGAGCTACTGTCATCCACCATCTTAACACGTTAATGGAGCGCGGCATTGTTCGCCATGAAGGAAACAAATATGTTATGCGTGGAGATAGACTCTCTCTTCTTGTTGACGATTTACAGCGTGACATGCAGCATTCTATGGAAGAAATGAAGCGTGCGGCTGAAGAATTGGATAGACTGTTGCAGCTATAGGAAAAGCTTTTATCCTAGGAAAACAAGTTACTTATCATGGCAAAAAAAAGTAATCACACGGCAGTTCATATCGTCGCAGCCGCCATTTTTGCGCTTGTTGCAATTGGTCACATTATCCGCATAGCAAGCAATACGCAAGTGGTTCTTGGAAACTGGTCTATTGCGATGTGGCCGAGTTGGATAGCAGTTGCAATAGCAATAAGTATGGCAATTTGGTTGCGAGCAACAGCCGAGTAACTCTGCGAAGAGATGAAAAGGACTGCTGAAGAGTTAGATAAGATGTTGAGGTTGTGATGGACAAGAAGATTCACCCTAAATCTCCTGCTGAATGGCGCAAGTGGCTGGAAAAGAATCACGATAAAGAAACCAAAGTCTATTTAGTCAAGTACAAGCGTCATACTAACAAGCCAACTATTAGCCATCAGGAGTCTATGGACGAGGCTATTTGTTTTGGCTGGATTGATACGACGATTAAAAGTTTGAGCGTTGACAAATATATGCGTTGTTTTGTCAGGCGCAACAAGAACAGCAGGTGGAGCAATGCGACGTTGAGTTATGCAAAGCGCCTTATCAAAGAGGGTAAGATGGCTCCTGCAGGGCTTAAAATGTACAAAGAAGGGCTGCTGAAGCCTGTTATTGACCATGGATTGCCTAAGAATCCCAATACGCCTGCTGATTTGAAGAAAGCATTGGAGAAGAGTGGTTCATTAGCATTTTTCAACAGTCTTGCTCCGTCATACAAGAGAATCTATATTTATTCTGTTGAGAGAGTTAAGCGTGCTGAAACAAGAACGCGTCGTATTAAGCAGGTTGTTGAACGTTGTAAGAGAGGTTTGAAGCCTGGATTATAAAGAATAAAATATTATAGAAAAATTAAAGAAAATATTTAAAAAAATATTATGCTTTTGCGACTTTGACTGCTTTCGGACCTTTGTCTCCTTGCTCTATTTCAAAGTTAACTTCGTCGTTTTCTTTCAACTCAGTACCTGGCGCAAGCCCGGTTGTGTGGACGAAATATTCTTTTCCGTCTTCACCTGCGATGAATCCGAATCCCTTTGCTATGTTAAAAAATTTTACTTTGCCTTTCATTTTCTACTCCCCCATAAATACTGTTTATACTCATAAAACAAGTACAGGGGTTTTTAAGCGTTTGCTTTTTTACAGCCTTAATTGGACAGATTGACAGGTTATTGCAGCTTTAAATAGTTAAGAATTAATTAAAAAAAGATTAAAATGATTCCCATCTTACAAAGATGGCGTATGCAAGCAGTCCAATTATTACAACTGCAATGACTATTCCTGCTTTGACTGCTCCTGATTTTGGATCTAGTGAGACAGTGAACAGGTCTTTTAGCTTCTGGCTGAATTGTGACCATTTGCTTTCTTTGACTTCTGCTTCTACCGGAACAGTTGTTTCAGTTTGTTCTGGTTGTGGTTCTTCTACAACTGGAACTTCTGGTTGTACTTCTAGTTCTGGTACTGGTGTGAAGTTGAACATTGGCAATGGTGGTGCAACTATTGGTTGTCCGCCTGCTAGTTTTGCTTTGATTATTACTGTGCTTCTTGTAACGTCTACTATTTCCAAGTCTAGGTCTGGTATGTTATCTCTGCTCAAGTCGAACGTTTTGTGTTCTCCTTTGTTGATTGTGTGGAATATTCCGTTTAATACCCATTCTGTTGAGCTGTTTGCGAAGTTGATTCTGCGTATTAGCATGCTTAATGGGTACAGTTTTCCGTCTCTTGTGAACTGTATTGCTTGTGCTTGGAAGACTGTTCTTTGTATTGGAACTTCTGTTAGTGCGATTCTGATTTGTCCGCTGCTTCCGCCGCCTCCGCCGCCGCCTCCACCGCCTCCGCCGCCACCTGTTGATGGGGTTGAGATTGTGAATGGTGTTGTTTTCGAGCTTGTAAAGCCGAATGAGTCTGTTACTGTTAGTGTTGCTGAGTAGCTTCCTGCTGCGAACGTTTTTACTACTGATGTGTTCGTGCTGTTTGTTGAGTCGCTGAACGTCCAGAAGAACGTCAATGAATCATTCAATGGTCCTGGGATGTTCGCGTCTGTTGATGTGCTTGTGAATGTTATGCTGAATCCTGGTACTAGGCTTCCTGTTATTGAGAAACTTGCTATTGGTGGCACTGGGACTACAGCGCTTATGTTTGCTGCTCCGCTTGCTGATGCGTTGTATGTGAATGTTCCGTTTGGTGTTGGTACGCTTATCGTGCCTGCTGATATTACCATGTTTGCTATGATGCAGTCTGATACTGTTGCGCTTCCGAACGTGCTGTTGGTTACTGAACAGTTTGACATTGTTACGTTGTTCAGGTTGCTATTTGTTATGTTTGAGCTTGTTATCGTGCTGTATGTTACATTGCTTGCAATTATGCTGCTTCCGCCTGTTACTGTGCTTCCGGTTAGGTTGCTTGGGTCTACAAAGCTATCTGTGAACGTGCAGTTTGTTGCTGTTATGTTCTTGACTGTGCTGTTTGTGATTACACAGTTGGTCAATATTGAGTTTGTTATGTTTGAGATTGTTGCTGTTACGTTTTTCAGCGTGTTGTTGTTTCCAATGTTGCTTAATAGCGTGCTTGCGTTAATCGTGCTTGATGTCATTATTGTGTTGTTGATTGTGCTTGTTCCTATGAGTGTGCTTCCGTTCAATATGTTTTGTACGAAGTAGCTCAAGTCTGAGTTTGCAGCCGCGCTTTGGTTGTTGCATGCTACGAATACGCTGTTGCTTCCTAGTACTAATCCGCTAATCACTGCGCTGTGCGCTATTCCGCCTGTAGTGCTGAAGCTGTTGTTCATGCTTCCTTGTGCTACGTCTGTGAATGCCCACTTGCAGGTTGTTACTCCTGTTGTGTTCAGCGCCATTGTGAAGAAGCTGAAGTTCAAGGCTGTTCCGTTTGGCGGGGTTATGTTTACTTGTGTTACTATTGGCGTGATTGTGATGAATCTTGTCAAGTTTCCTGCTGATACGTTTGCGTTTCCTGGGAATGATGCAATTATTGGGAATACTCCTGTGCTTGCAAAGCTTGTTACGTGTGTCAATGGTGAGCTTGTGCTTGTGTTGACAAGTGTTCCGTTGACGTACAAGTCTACTGCTCCGCCTGCTGGGTTTGTGACGTTTGCAATTATTGTTACTGTGTCATTTACTTGTGCTGAGGTGTTGCCTGATGCACCGTTTAATGTCAAAGTCAGGGCTGCAATTCCTGGTGTTACTGTGTAATTGCTTGATATTGTGCTGTTCAAGTTTCCTGATGTGTCATTTGCGTACCATTTGTATGTGTGGTTGCCTACGGTCAATGATGTAAGGTTGACTTGGTACGTGCTTGTGTTGCCTAGCTGTGATGCTGTGCTGTTTGTCGCGTTGTCGAGTTCAAGTGTTACAGTTCCTACTGCAACGTTGTCTGTTACGCTGACGTTGAATGTGTATAATGATGTGAACATTGCTGGCGATACTGGGCTTACAGATTGTGCGCCAAAGGTTGGTGCTACTGTGTCAAGTACGTTGACAAAATTTGTTACATTGATTCCTGTGTAGTTTGTGTTGCCTGCAAAGCTTGCTGTTATGTTGAATGGTCCTGATGCCGGGAATGTTTGGTTGATTGTGAATGGTGATGCTCCGCTTCCTACTGAAACGCCATTTCTAAGTATTGAAATTGTTCCTGTGGTGTTTGTCAGGTTTGCTGATATTGGCACAGTGCTTCCTTGTGCTACTGTTACGTTTCCTGCTGTTCCGTTTAGCAACAAGTCCATTGAGCTATTTGCTTTTAGTATTGTGAATACTGAAGCGTTGCTCATGTTTGTGTTGTTTGCGCCGTCTTTTGCAAACCATTTGAATGTGTAGTTTCCTGCTGCTTTGTCTGAAACAGTTGTTGTGTACAAAGTTCCTGCTTGTGAAACGTTTGTGTAGTTGATTGCGCCGAACTCAAAGGTTACGTTTGTTATGTTTCCGTTGTCTGTCCAGTTGATGCTGAATGTGTAGTTTGCTCCTGGGAAGTACACGCTTGGGTTTGTTGGTATGATTTGGCCGTCTGGTGTTGGGGCTGTGCTGTCGCTTATTGTTAGCTTGAATGTGCCGTTTGTACATGCGCTGAAATTGTCGCATGCTTGTAATGTTATGTTGAATGCGCCGTTTGTCATTGGCGTGAAGCTTATTAGGCCTGTTGAGTTGTCTATTCCGAATCCTGAAAGTCCTGATGCGTTGATTACGCTGAAGTTTATTGTGTCGTTTGTTGGGTCGCTGTCAAATGCTAGTACCGTGTAGTTGAATAGGATTCCTGCTTCTGCTGTTTTGTCTGTCAAATTGATAAATCCTGGTGCGTCGTTGATGTTTGTCACGTTTATCATTATGTCTTGTGACACGTTCTTTCCTGTGCTGTCGTACAAGAATAGTGTTATGTTCATTATTCCTGTCTGATTTGCTTTTGGAACTACTAATAGGAAGTCTGTGCTCGTGGTTATTGTTGCTGTGAACAATGATGTGTTCAGGCTTGTTCCTGGTGTTGCGTTTGTGTCGTTTGCTAGGCGCATTTTCCAGATTAGCGTGTTTCCATCTGCGTCTGGTCCTTCTTCTGGGTCGTTTTCAAATGGTGTTAAGTCTATGCTGTTGTTCCATTCTTCAAAGGTCAATATGTTTGGTATTACCATGTTGAAGAATGGCGCGTCATCTACAAAGTTGAGTTTGACTGTTATTGTTGATGTTGCGTTCAATCCGCTTGGGTCTACTGCTGTTACGTTGAATTTTTTTGTGCCGTTTAGGTTGAATGCTGGTTGTATTAGTATGATGTTTGTGCCGTTTGGCGTGATGTTTAGTCCTGCTTCTGCGAAGACTAAGTAAGTCAATGGGTCTCCGTCTACGTCTTGGAATAAGAGTGATAGGTTTACTGTGAAGCTTGTGCTTTCGTTTGTTACAACTAGAATTGGCGAGCTTATTACGACTGGCGCGTCATTTACTGGTGTTACCGCAAGTAATATGCTTGTTGTTGCCGTGTTTACTCCGTCTGCTACTGTTACGTTTATTGTTCCGTTTCCGTTTGCATTTGGTATTGGATGCACAGTCAGGAATTGTCCTGCGTCTATTTGTGCTGTTGCTAGTGTGCTTGGTGATACTGATACTATGCTGAATACTAAGTTTGCTAATGGCGTGTCAGCGTCTGTTACGTAGTCTCTTAAGTTCAACGCGTTTACTGCTGATGTGTCTTCTGGCGTTGTTATTGTTGGTATTGGGCTTGCTGGGAATATTGGTCCTGCTGAGCTTGATGCAACTACAACGTCAACATCATCTGTTGCTGTTGCGTTTTGCGTGTCGTTTAATCTGAATGAGATTGTTTCTGTTCCTGTAAAGTTTGCTGGTGCTGAAAATATTACGTTTCCTGATATTTGGTTTATGCTGACTGTTACGCTTGAGTTTCCGCCTGTTACTGTTAATAGCAATGAGCTGTCTGCGTCTTGGTCGTCTTGTACATGATCGTGGTAGTTGAATCCGCCTGTGCTTCCTGCTTGTATTTGCAGTGTGCTTGGCAAATTCATGAATGGTGCCGTGTTTGCTGATGCTTCATCTTCTCCTGGGTGGAGTACAACTGAGATTACTTTGTCGTTTTTTATGTCTACTTTTGCGCTCTTTGAGCTGTAGTTTGTTGCGGTTACTGTGTAAGTGTAAGTTCCTTCTGGTACTGATGGGAAGTTTGCTGTTCCGTTTGCGTCTGTTGTGTTGCTTCCTACGCTTGGGAGTGAAACTGTTGCGCCCGGTATTCCTGAGCCATTGTTTGAGTCTCTTACGTTGAATACAACATTATAGGACATGCTTCCGAGAACTGTTATTTGCATGCTTTCTTCGTCTGTTATTTCTGGGTTTGTTGTTGGAAGTGCTGAGTTTGCTTTTCCTTTTACTGTTATTGTGTGCACTCCTGTTGTGCTTGGTGTGAATGTGAATGAGTATGTTACTGGTGTTACTGCGTCTGTGTTTGCGAATAGTGTTTTGTTTTGTGAGAATACTGTGCTTGCGCCGTTCTTTACTATATATTGTACGTCAGTTTGTACTGGTGTTAGTGGGCCAATTACTCCGTCTGCGTGGTTTGTTATTTTGTTGTATGTTACTAGTATTGTTTCGCCTGTGTGCGGGTATGTGTTGTTGACTGTCAATTGATTCAATATTGTGTAAAATTGGCTTGATGGTGTGCTGTTTAGTACTGAGAATGCGCCTTGTGCGTTTTGGTCTTCGTTTGATGCACATTGGTCGTCTATGACTTGTGCTGTGACTTTTACTAGGAAGCTTCCTGCTTCATTTGGAAGGTATGTGAATTGTATTGGTACGTTGCTGCTTGCAATTAGTGAGTTTCCTTTGATTGCGCTGTATTCTTTCTGTTGTGTGTGTACAACTGATGTTCCTTTGAATATTTCCATCTTTACTATGGTGTCTGCGCCGTAGTGTTCTTGCATGAATTCTTGTGGCAAGTATCCTACTTCGTTGTCTGCTAGCTGGAACGCGCTTGCTGTGTTTGCGTCTAGTTTTGCTGTCGTGTTAACAACCAATGGTATGTTTGGCTGTAGTTCGTTTACAAAGTTTAATTGTGAGATTACTGCACGGCAGGTGATTGGGTATTTGGTGAATTGGTAGTTGACTGATTGTGGCGCGCCTGCAGCGTTTACTCCGCCTGTGTGCCAGGTTGCCTTAATTTCTAATGGTCTGTATCCTTTGCTTACAAAGAATACTCCGTATCCGTGTGTGCTAAGCGTGTCTGGATATCTGATTGTGATTTTTCCGTCTGTTACATTTGGTCCTTTGATTATTGCTCCTGTGAACGCTCCTACTTGTGAACAGCTTGAGTCTAGGCAGTTGTATGCTGACATGTTGACTGAGTTTACGTTGAAATTGTAAGTAACGTCTACCCAGGCATGGACTACTGGAATCATTAATACTGCTAGTAACAATATGAGTATCTTTTTCATTTTTATGGTCCGGTTCCTGGGCCGCCTATTTCTCCGCCCTGTGTGATTGCTGTTGCTGTTGAGCCTGAGCTGCTTCCGCCGCCGTTTCCTCCTGCGGATATTCCGAAATACAATCCTGCTCCTATTTGTACTAGGTCAGATGCGATTGCGCTGTAGAATCTTACTCTTGAGTTCGTGTTGTCTCCTCTGAAGTTCCAGCTTGTTGATTGTCCGTTTTTGATTTGGTTTCCGTACGTCAAGGTTTCAGCCAATGCTGATGTAATGTCTGCTTTTGGAGCGTCTGCTGAGTAGTGGTTGTGGCTTAGTGCTGTTCTTCCTACTATGAATGGCACTATGAAGCTCCATCCTGGTATGATTGATTCTAATATTTTCCAAGCGCTGATGCCTTGTTGTGGTCTTGGCGCGCCCATTTTGTCTAGGGCGTCTTTTGTCATGACTCTGATTACTGCTTGGTATTGTGAGTCGTCAATGTATTTGCGTTTGTGAGCTTCGCTTGCGATGTTTAGTGCGCTTGCTAGGTGCTCGTTTGTAATTGTGTGTATTGTTTTTTCGCCCCAGTCTTGGGCTTCGTCATAAATTTTGACCATTATGTCATCGTATGCTTCTTTTAATGTTAATTGTGAAAGTTTTTTGTCTGAATGCCTGTATGTTTGTGCAAATATGCTGTCTGCTGGCATTACGTTTATGACTTTTTGTTCGAGTAATTTTTCAAGAACTTGTCTTCCTTCTCCTTCCATCTTTCCATACTGGTCTACTCCAGTCAAGGATTTCTGAATGTTTGCGCACATTTGGTTTGCATCGTATACTGCGTCAATGTGTCCTTCGATTGTTTCTGAGTCTGCTATTGCGACGTAGAATTGGTTTAGTCTGTTCAATGAGCCTTCGTTGTAGGCTAGCATTTCTGAGAATTCTTTGTTGTCTTTGAATGCTTCTTTCAATTTCTGGCGTTTTGCGAATGTTAGCTCTCTTAATGATGTGTCAAGCGCGCTCAAGTCGTTTTTGACTTTCCTGACGTCGTCGTCTGAAAGAGGAGCGTATTGTTCGAATGCTACATGGTCTGTGTTTCTTTTGACGCTGTGTATCAATAGCTGGTTAATTTTTGCGTCTGAGAATAGTGTTGCAATGTACTTGTTTTGTTTTTCCAGTTCTATGAATGCTGTTGCTTCGTCGCTTCTTGGCTTGTAATTTTCATCAACTATTTTACCAAGTGATTCTGATACTTTGTAAGCATCTATTTTGCCTTTGACTTTCATTTCTTCAATGAAGGCTTTTGAGACTTCTTTGGTGTCTTTGCCGTTGTATTCGAATTTTGTGAAGTTTGAACTTCTGTCAGCGTCATCTGCGCGTGGAGGTATGTAGTTTACAGCATTGCATGCTGCTAGAATTGTGGTTAGTGCTGCGCCAAGAACTGTGTTTCTTGCACGTCTAAAAAGTGAAGGTGATTCCGTAATTTGTTCTAGTGTTTGAGTTGTCATTTTTTTCGAGCTTGGTGTTTTGATACCCCCGCAAAGGAGTAAATACAAAGCCCATATATAAAGCTTTCTATTTATTAGCACTGAACAGTGACAACTTATAAAGCCTGTCCAGACTATATATTAAGGGCTATAGGAGGGATGTTTAGAAGAAGGTATTGTACAATTCTTTGACCTTATTGCCTACATTTATCCAGAATTCCTGGCCTGGCTTGGTTAGAACGCTTCCGGCAGCTATACCGCTTGCTGCTACAGCAGCTGCTCCCCATGCCATTAATTTTTGTTTGCTGACTCCCATAAATGGTGCGTGCCTGAATGACTCTTCAATGTAGCTTTCAGCTGTAAATGTTGGCTCATCTTTTACTTTGCGTATGTCATTTGATGCTTTAATTTGAGCGTATACGCGTTTTGGCTTTTTGCCCTGTTGTATAAGTTTAAGGTCTTCTACTGCGTCTTCTGGCTTCTGGTATCTATAATTAGGGTCTTTTTGCATTAGTGCTGCTGTGACTAGCACAAGGTATTTGTTTACTTCTGGAGCTTCTGGTTTGTGTTCTCTGTGTTTTGAGTTGTACATTCTGTCTGATGGGTCGTTTCTTCTGTCATCCGGCATGTTGTGGTTTGGGCTTCTTCCTGTTAGATAGAAGTATAATGTAAGTCCCAGTGAGCACAAGTCGCTTCTCGTGTCGGATTCTGTTAATGAGTGTGCCTGTTCAGGTGCTATGTAATCTGGTGTTCCCATGACTGTTTGTTCGGTTGTTGCAAAGCTTTTGTCAAGGTATACTGTGTCCGCTTTTGCTTGGCCGTTTTTCTTGTTGTATTTCATCAATCCCCAGTCTATGAAGTTTGCTTCTGTGGCTGGTATTGTTTTGTCCCAAGTCCAGAATAGGAATCTTTGGTGGACTGTTCTTCGTGATCTTTGAAGCATGATGTTTTGTGGCTTGATGTCTCTGTGCACTACGCCTATTTCTGAAAAGTCAGCAATTTCTTCTGCAAGTGCAGTTACCACTCTTACTTTATCGTCGAGGGACATTTCCCGGGGGGCATCGTACCAATTCAACGGATCTTTTATCATCTTGGCCACAGTGTAGAGTTTGTTGCCTTGTGTTTTTCCGTGCATGAGCATCGTAACGGAGTTCTCAGTATCTCTGCCCGCCATATTGAGCTCTCTTTTTGCTCTTGCTTCCAATTGTTTTCTTGCTGCCGCGTCTCCGTTTGGGCTGACTATTTTTACTGCAACTCTGGCCTTCTCTCCATCTTTGTCTTTTCTGACTAGTCCTTTGATTTTGCGGAGTTCTGCTCTTCCGGTTTCACTTAGTTGTTTGAGTGTTTGATCTTGCAATACTTCCATTGCATCTTTTATGAATGTGCGCGGGATTCGTCTGACTGTTTTGTATGCTTCTTCTGGTATTTCATCGTTTGAAAATTCTGCCAGTCCCCATGCTGCGCGTGGCGCGAGTAGTCTTAGCCATCCTTCTTTGTCCAGTTTTTCGAAATCTATTGTTCCTTCTGATACGAGTGCTTGGCCTCCTGCTCCCAGAAGCCTATATGATAAGGTGAGCCAGGGTAGGTGGCCGCCAAATTCAGCGTCATACATTCTGCCAGTCTGGTTGGTTATTGCATCAATTGTTTCATATGCTGTTAGAACTGTGTGTTTTGCTGATACTATTAGCCTGTCTTCTGGTGGCGGAAGTGAGAGTGATGTGAAAGATGCCTGTCTTTCTTTGTACAGTCTGTCTATCGCTTCATCGACAAACTTCTCGCCCTGTTGTTCTTTATAGCCAGCTAGAAGTTCATCTAGCTGCTTGTTCATTTCATCTGTAGAGCGCTGTTTCTGTATCATCCCGATAGGGAGAAGTAGTAATTGAATATAAAAATCTATGCTTTTTAACCACTGATAAGTAGTATCAAATTACTCGTCTACCCAGGCTTCTGCCGAGTTTTCTTCTTCTGGCGCGTCTTCTGTTTTTTCCAGGTCTTCCTCATATTCTGCTTCTTCGTCTGATGGAAGTTCTGGCTCGAATACTTCTTCTTTATCTTTTTCTTCTTCTTTTTCGTATTCTTCCTGCTGTTCCTTTTCCTTCTTTTTAGGCATCAAAACCCACCTCTATGCGCGCTTTACTGAGAGTTTGCTCTTCTGCTTGGCCTGACTTTTTCTGCGCCTTTTCCTTTTCTGTGCAGTCCACGCGTGCGTCTGCCTGCGCTTGTCAGTCCCCTGTTTGCCCTGCCTCTTTGTCTTGTCAGCCATGATGGCGTGTTCGGGCTTGTCCTGTCCGCCATTATTACTTCATACCAGTAGTGTTTTCCGTCTTGTAAGACGTAGTATGAGTTTAGAACTTCACAGTTTGAATATACTTTGCTTGCTCTTTCTTCTGCTATGAATTGGTAGTTTTTTCTGAGAATTAATCTTGCGCCCATGTTGTGGGAGTGTCTTCCTCCGCTCCAGTCTGGTCTTTTGTGTGTTCCTCTGCTGACTCTTTGTCTGACCATGAATGTTCCTGATTTTGGCTTGAATCCTAACGCGCGTGCCCTGTCCAGTCTTGTTGGGTGCTCAATTCGTGTAGTGGAATTTTCGCGTCTCCAGGCAATCAGTCTTTCACGCTTCAATTCTGCCGGCATTCCTTCTTCACGCCATTGCTGGACTAGGTATTTGTATAGTGCCATACGTGTGCGGTTATAGTGGACTGTTTAAAAAGGTTTCTATAGAGCGCTTCCGCAAAAACTGCAGGTTAAAACCTGTTTTTTGGAGTCAAATGTTGTGTCGCGGTCGTAATGTATGATGTGCTTGCATCCTGTGCAGTGTGGTTCTATTAGTTCCACATCATCAAAGTATCTTATTGGTTCCATGTCTGCTCCCTCCAGTAATCTATCCGCCTCTTTTATTAGAATTAGAAGTTATACAGTTGCTGCTTGTTTTATATTTAGTCCTTGAGTTTTATATATATTATTAAAATCCTGCCAGTGAGCTTTGTTTTGTCTCGCTTACTAAATCGTCCACTTTGATGTCAAGCACTGCGAATATTCTTTCTACTCCCGGTATTATCTGGTTCTGTATATAGTACTCTCCATCGTATTCTTCTTGTGTTGTTTCTTCTGGCAGTCTGACTTTGTCTCGTATTACTTTTCCTTTGCCTTTTACTACGACATATTTGACAATTGTTCCCGCTCCTGCTGTTTGTCCTTTTGCTTGCATTCTTTGCGCTGCTGCCACGTGCGGTCCTATTGACGTGTATGCTTCTATTTCTTTTGATAGCGCTGTATGAATAACGACTTTTGCCAGCGGTATCTTGTTTTTTCTCATTTGTTCAACAATGTCCCTGACGTATGCTTTTGCTTTTTTGGGATCATGTTCTTTGAGTATGATTTCTAGAACTGTTCTTTGTACGTCTTTTGCGATGAAGCTCCAGTTTCTTCTTACTGATTCAAATCCTTTGATTTTCATCGTGCCTTTTTCGTCTAGCAGGGCGTATTTCTTTTTGGCTCCTGAGTCTCCTGCTTTTATTGAGACAAATATTCCTGCTGGGTAGAATCCTTCGTAGTCTAGTTCCATTAGTCCTGGCAGGTCTTTGTTGATTTTTTCCATTAGTGCTAGCGCGTCTTCTTTGGTTTTCTTTTCTAATAGCAGGAATACGCTGTCTGTGTCAGAATATAGTACTGTAAATCCTGATTGTTGTGCGGTTTCTATTGCTTTATGTATATAGTGTCTTGCCCAGGCGGTTGTGCTTTCTGCGCATTCTATGCAGTAGTATCTTGCTGGCGCAAAGCCCATGTAGCCGTAGAAACTGTTGGCGAGCACTTTTAGTGCTTCTGAGCGTGCTGCTAGTAATGGGTCTTTGCTCGTCTTCAATTGTTTCTTCAGCTCCGCTCTTCTTAAGATTAATTCAGAGATGACCGTGCTAAACAATCCTTTTCTTTTTGCGCAGTACCAGAATGTTCCTCTGTCTGTTTGCATTTTTGGGGTGTCTTTGCAGCATTTGCAGTTTAGTGTTCCTCTGCTGATGTTGTGTGATGCGATTATGCTTGGATATAGGCTTCTGTAGTCGAAGACTGTTATATTTTGGTAGAATCCTGGTTTTGGCTCGTATACGAATGCTCCTTTGATTCTGTCTGACATTCTTTGCATTTCTTCTGATTTTCTTGGCCGGTTGAGTAATATTTCATTTTTCGCGCTTGCTTGGTTCATTAAATACCATTCTACGAATGTTGAGAATGTCATTCTGTTGATGTCGTATGGTGGTAGTTTGATTATTCTGACGAACTCTATCAGGTTTGGCAGTACTTTTTCTGTTAATTTGTATGTTAGAACGCAGTCTTGCAAATTATATTTGCAGTATTCTTCTAGTTCTTCTCCTCCTTTGTCCCATACTTTAAAGAATTTTTCTATGTCGACTTTGTGTTTTGTTTCGCCGACGAGCTCTTTTCCTACTGCGTCCAGTGTGTAAGTGTCTGTTTTTAGAGAGCGCGCGATTACTTTTCTTATGAACTTGAATATGTCTATGTGTGCTATGCCCGTAATTTTTGCTTCTTTTTGTGTTTTGCCTAGAATTTCCAGGTCGCTGTAGTCCAGTCCGATGTCTAGTTTGACTTTGTTGATTTTTGCTCTGTCTACTATGTATGGCAGGTCAAATCCGTCTGAGAAATATCCTACTAGCATGTCTGGTCCGTAATCATTTACTAGTTCTACGAATCTTTGCAGGCAGTCTGCTTCTGATGCTACAAATTCTATGTATTTTTCTTTTGTGGCAAACTTTTTCCACGTGATCACTCTTGAGAAGTCTTTGCCGTGCAGTCCTATCATCAGTATCGGGTTTTTTCTTGTGTCTATTCTATTTTCTGGATTGTAAGTCTCAATGTCGACCGCCAGTATTTTTGGCTGGAGTGTTTCTTCTCCTGCTGGCTTGATGTTTTTTGCTTTGATGCACGTTACTCTTGATTGTGCTGATACTTCCTCTCCTTCAACTTCTGTCAAAGTTAGAGGAATTATTCCTTTGTCTATCAAATATCTGCGCGTGTAGAATATGTCGTATTCGTAGACGTCAACTCCGAGTTGTTTTGCTAAGTCTTTTAGCACTGGCATTCCTTTTGGCAGGTTTACGAAGACTTTGAGTGCTTCTGTTTCGTATTCGTTGAGGTTTTTTTTGACTTTCTCAACTCTGATTACTTTGTAATCTTCTTGTTGTAGTGCTTCTAGAACTTTAACGTCAATGTCGCCTACAACGTAAAAGTATGGTTCAAAATCTTCGTCCAAAACGCAGATTCTTTTGTCTTTTGTTGTTCGGCCGTATAACTGTATTATTGGCTTGCCGTTCTTTACAGTGTAGTTGATGTCTGTTGGATAAAATTGTGTTTTCACGAGAATTATTGCTGCCTTTTGGGTTTTAAATGTTCCGGAAGCGCGTTTCTTAAAAGAGTTTCAAGTATACTAAATTCGAAGGGTTTTTTCATTGGAAATGCGGCGAATTGAATGCACTTTTCAATGTCTGTTTCGTTTCCGCTCATTAGGAAAAAGGGTAGTTGTTCTGGAGAATACCTTGCTCGCGCATTTCCTAAAAGGCCGTATCCTCCGATGCTGTCTGGCTGGTTGACGTCGCTGACAACAGCGTGTACTGTGTGAAGTTCTTGCAATGCGTCTTCTGCGTTCGCTGCAAGCACGGGCATATAACCTTTTTCAGCAAAGTCTTCTGCTAGGCAGTCGCGTATGTCCTGCTCATCATCAACGACTAATACGCGTGGTTTTGGAGAAGCATATTTCAACAACAGTCCGCGCAAGTCCCCCATTCCTTTTTCTGCGTATTCTGTGTTAAAGTCTCTTGCATGTATTTGTGCTTCTGAGCATTGAAAGATTATGGGTACTCTAGGATCACGGGTTCTTATTTCCATTACAACGTTTGCTCCGTTTGCGCGTGGCATATTGTAATCAGTAACAACCAGTTCTATGTTTCTGCCTTGCCGGCGTGCAGCATCATAAAGTGATATTGCTTCAATTCCGTCTGGTGCGCTTATGACTTCTATTGGCGTGTCAATTTCTTTTTGGACTATTGCCGCCCAGCGTTTAAAAACGTCACGAACAGTTGGATCGTCTTCAGCGTGTAATATTATATAGGTCATAAGAGTCGAAGTTTAGCCAAACTTTATAAAACCATAGTCTATAATCTCCACTATATGTCAACATTTTCATTCGATAAGTATTTAAACGAACATTGTTAAAAGTATTGTTATGGCATTGCCTAAAGAGGTTATTCCGCCTAGTGCAAGTCAGCGTTGTCCTAAGTGTCATAAGCTGACGTGCACGTTTGATGTTGAGAATAACCGCGTCGTTTGCAGTGCTTGTGGTTTTGAGGAGAGGTTGAGAATATGAGTGAAATTCATAAAGCGCAAAGAGTTGGTGTTTTTGTTGACGTTCAGAACTTGTATTATTCTGCTCGTTTTGTTTACAACGCGCACGTTAATTTCAAGACGATTTTGCAGGATGCGGTGAACGACCGGGTTCTTGTTAGAGCGCTTGCTTACGTGATTAAAACTGAGGATATCAGCAAGGAAAAATTCTTTGACGCTCTTGGCCATATTGGTTTTGAAATCAGGGCAAAAGATTTGCAAATTTTTTATGGTGGTGCTAAGAAGGGCGATTGGGACATCGGCATTGCGATGGACTGTATTGAGCTTGCCCCAAGACTTGACACTATTGTCATTGTCAGCGGCGACGGTGATTTTGTTCCTTTAATAGAGCACTTAAAACGCGCTCTTGGCTGTCGTGTTGAGGTTGTTGCTTTTGGAAAGAGTGCCAGCGCAAAATCCATAGAAGTGGCAGACCACTTCCTTGATTTGGATAAGGATACCAAGCGTTATTTGATTAAGCCTTTGAAAAAGGCAGCGTCTGTCAATAAAGAGGTTGACACGCATACTATGGGGGAGAAGAATGGAAGTAAACGAAGCTGATTTTGACAAGGAAGTTTTGAAGAGCGATAAGCCTGTCGTGGTTGATTTTTGGGCGCCTTGGTGTGGTCCTTGTAAGATGATTGCTCCTGTTTTTGAGAAGTTGTCGCACGAGTTGAAGAATGTTAAGTTTGTCAAAGTCGACGTTGATGACAATACCAATCTTGCTCAACAGCAGGGCGTCATGGGTATTCCTTGTATTATTATTTACAAAAAAGGCGAAGAGGTTGAACGCGTTGTTGGTTTTCAGACTGAACAGCAGTTGAAGGCCAAGCTTATGAGCGCGCTTTCCTGATGCTTGCAATTATTAATTTTAAGGCTTACAAGACTTCTGTTGGATTAAATGCTCTAAAGTTAGCAAAAATTTGTGAGAGAGTGGCCAAGAAACAGCGTGCTAATATTGCTGTTGCCGTCCAGCCTTCTGATATTTTGGCTGTTGCTGCTTCTGTTAACATTCCTGTTCTTGCCCAGCATGTTGACGCGGTTGATTTTGGCGCTAAGACTGGCTGGATTCTGCCTGAAAGTGTTCAACAAGCAGGCGCTGTTGGCAGTTTGGTTAATCATTCTGAGCATAGATTGCCTTTGTCTGTTATCAAGCAGACAGTTGAACGTTTGCGAAAGCTCGGCATGCTCTCAGTGGTGTGCGCAAATACTCCTGCGATGGCTGTTAAGGTTGCAAAGTTCAAGCCTGACATTATTGCTATTGAGCCTCCTGAGTTGATTGGTGGTAATGTTGCTGTTTCTCAGGCAAAGCCTCAGGTTATTACGCAAACTACGCATAGAATAAAGTCCATTCCAATTTTGTGCGGTGCTGGTGTTAAAACTAAAGATGATGTTTCTAAGGCAGTTCAGCTTGGCGCTAAGGGCATTCTTGTTGCTTCTGGTGTTACGAACGCCCCTAATCCTGAGAAGGCTCTCACCCAGCTAGTGAAAGGTTTCCACTCAAAGTAACAACCTTCCAGTAGTAAATGTCAAAAGATTTATATACGAACAAGCCAAAAGCTATATATAGAACGCTGCCATTACGATTTTCAGTTGAAAAAAGGGGAATTCTTAGTAATAGGCGGTGAAGACAACAGTATGACGAATGATTTAGAAGGCAGAATGGATGAAAATAAAGGTCCGCCTACTGGTAAGCCTCCAGTTATTTCTCATGAGAAAACAGAATTTTCTCCTCAAATTACCACTCCCAAGCCTCCAGATACTACAAAGCACGCGTTTCCGCTTCTTGGTTCAAATTTTGGTGGCGTGCAGGTTATTGAGAACCTGAAAAAGGGCGGAATGGCGGATGTCTACAAAGGAATTGACACTAAAACCGGAATGCCTGTAATCTTCAAGGCATTAAAGCCTGAATTTTATGATCAAGCAGAGGCAAAAAAGCGTTTCCTGCAGGATGCTGAATCAACTTCCAGGTTAAAGCATTCTCATATTGTTGAAACGCTTCGTCATGGAGAGCACAACGGCATTCCTTTTATAGTTTACAAGGAAATTCCTGGCGTTAAGGATTTGAGCGAATTTTTGAAGCCTGGAAGCGACATCATAATTGGACTTGAAGATTCTGTGAACATAGCGATTCAAACATCTGAAGCCTTAATGTACTCGCACAGTGAGGGAATTGTTCATCGTGATTTCAAGCCAGGCAACGTCTTATACAATCCAATTACGCGGATTGCAATTTTGATTGATTATGGAATTGCAAAGAGCCAGGATGAGGCTATGACGCAGGCAAGGCAGCCAATGGGTACTTTGTCGTACATGGCTCCTGAGCAGGCGCAGGATTCTTCAACAGTTACCGGCGCAGCTGACTTATACTCTTGGGGTTGCGTGTTGTATGAACTGCTCTCACGTACAACTCCTAACGAAAAAAAGACAAACGATCCTAATCATCTTTTCACTAACAGAAAGCTCACAGAGGTGCCTTTTGAGCACTGGTTGAATGATGCCATAGATATTAGAAGAAATGAATTGTCTGAACAGCTTAAAGATGAGAAAGATCCGTTTAACAAGCAGAAAATCCAGTCTTTGCTGGACGTCTTAGTGCCTGTTAGCGATGACCTTGAAGATCTTGTTATGATGGTTATGAATGCCAAGAATCCCAAGGACAGGCCTCCTTTCTACATTATGGCGCAAAGACTGCATGATCTAACTTCAAGTAATGGCCTGCTTCGCTCAATGAATACTGATGAGGACAAACGAATTAATGCAGAGAAGCAGAAAAAGTTCGAGGAAGTGGTTAAGAAAAACAAGGAGGATTTGGCGAAGATTTCAGATAAAGAGACAGAGAAAAAGAATGTCGCGACTTTATTCCTTGCGCGTTCTTTGGAAGCTCTTGCTGAAGCCACTCCGCGGTCTGATGATGCGCGTGCTGCTCATGCTCATGAAGCATTTGAATGTTATTCTAAAGTTCAAAGTGCATTGCAGTTGCACAAACGTGCAGGTGATGCCACGCTTGATGAGGTTGATGATTCTGCTGGTTGGATGAGCGCGTTTAATAATAATGAGCAGACAAGAAAACACCATCGTGAGACGAAAGTTCTTGAGAGAGAGCTTGTTGGCGTTGTTAAGGATGCCGAAGAGGCTTTCAAGAAGAATGATATTGCTGGATTGAGCAAAACATATGGAGTTATTCCTCATAGCAGAGTGCCATTGGCTCTGAAACATCGTATTGATGCTTTGACTCTCAGTATTGAGCAGGCTGTTCTTTCCGCATTAACTTCTGGTTTGACCGCTAGTGCTGAGGGCAATTTGAGTGTTGCCAAGGATAATTATCGTGTTGCTTCTGTTTTCAGCGAGATGCTTCCTGAGGCTTCAAAGGATACTAAGGACAAGGTTGGAAAATTCCATCAGACTCTTCAGACTGGCGAGATTAGGCGTTTAATGAAGGATTATGAGGGTGCAAGGGGCAATGTCGATTATTTTGCGATGTATGTTTGTGCTGAAAGGATTGGCGAGTGCGCCAGGGATTTGCCTTTGGAAATATCTGGAACTTTCAAGAAGACTGCTGATGATTATATGAAAAAGCTTGAAGGCCACGATGATGACATTAGAATTTTGATAGGTTTGAAGAAGAGCGCTAAGGAGCTTCGTGAGAAGTATGATGCAGAGCTTGCCAGCTCAGAGAGGGACATTTCGTTGAATGGCCAGAGTCAAACAGGCCTTGCTCTTTTGACAGAGGAAAGAGTTAATGATTATTTCACTAAAGTTAATGATAAAATTCAAAAGTTTGACAGTTCTGTTAAAAAGGAAAAGATTGGTCCTGAGTATGACAAGTTTAAGCAGACGCTGGCAGATTTTGTCGAGGACGTTAAGGCGGAACAGTATGCTTTGAAGCTTGGCACTGGTGATTTTGCTGCTCGTGCTGAAACTTTCTTCAATTTGATTTTGCATCACAACAGGCGCGAAAATGGTCCTAAGGAAAGGATGTATATTACTGGCTACAAGGCTTTGTTGACTGAGCGCGAGAAACAGATTCCGTCTCAATAAACTAATCTGTGGAACGCTGTTGCTGTTACGTATGTTTCTATGAATGCTGCGATTAATACTAGCAATAATCCAAGCAGAAGCAGTTTGATGTCGTTCTTTAGAACGTTCTTGAACGCGTTTCCTGTTAGTTTTTCGTGAATTATTGCTCTTGATAGTGATGCTCCTGCCATTGCTGTTAGGATGTAGCCTGTGCTTTCTGGTATCATGTGTAATAATGCAATCAATGTCAGTTGTATTGCGCCCGCCCATCTATTGAAGAGTTCTATTATGAATGCTGCGAAGAATGATGCGTTGTAAGTCAATAAGAATACTGCTCCTGCGCCGTAGAATACTGATAATACAAAGCCGATTAGCAAGTACCAGACGTTGTGCGAGAACACTGCCATTACTGTCGTAATATCTGGCGTGTAAACTGTTGTTGTGAATTTGCTTATTATTTCCGGCTTTAGGTGTTCGTGTTCGAGCTGTGCCAGTTGATATCCTAACGAATCAGGGTTTACTGCTCCTAATACTAGAAATCCTGCTAACACTCCTAGGAATGCGCCTATGAAGCACCTTATCGTTATTCTATGCCGTTTCCAGAAGTGTGAGACTCCTTTGCTTTCCATTTTTTCTTCGACTATGATTAAATGGTGTAGGCTTGGCACGAGTAATATTGTTAAAAGTAAAACCGTGGCTAAGCTTTGGTCTGGGAAGTATAGTTGTTGTACTGCGTATGCTACGAAGACGTAAATTGCGCTTAGTACGAATACGAATGGTACGTGTCGTACGACTATTTTTCTGTCGAGAAATTGTTCAAGCACCATTTATGGGTTCTTGAAATAACCGTTCCAGTCTATTCCGGAACCGTCTTTTGGCGTTCTTTTGCTGTAAGCGTAAGCTCCTAGTGCTCCTAGTAATCCTAGTGCGAGTAGTAATGCTATCCATTTGATCGTGCTGCCTAAGTCGAAGATTCCTGTTGCTTTTGGCGTTAGTGCTGATCTTGGTTCTTCTGCGGGGAGTGGTTCGTATGGTGCAGGTGTTGGGGATGTTTGTTCTGACGAGCTTGGTTCTGTTTGTTGGTTGCTATTGCTCGTGTCTGTTTGTGGTGGCTCGTCTGGTTTTACGTATCCTGATTGTCCGTTCCAGTCTGAATCCCATCCGTTGCTGCTGGAACTGCTAGTGTCGTATGTTGAGCCTAAGCTTGTTACTGTTAGTGTTTTTGTTGCTGTGTAAACGTGTCCTGCTTCTAAGTATTCTACTGTGATTAGGTATGTTCCTGCGCTTGGTGCTGTGAATGTTGTGCTGTAATCATTGCCTGCTAGGCTTTCTGTGAAGTCTCCGCTTGGCGTCTTGACTTCTACTGTTGTTGATGTGACGTTTCCTTCTGGTGTTAGTGTTCCAGATGCTGTTACACTGGCTCCAGGGTTTACTGAGCTTGATGATAGGTCTAGTGTTATTTGGTGGTTTGGTACTATTGTGATGGTTTGTGTCTTTATTGTTTCGTGTCCTGCTGCGTCTTTTGCTTTGATTTCTAGTGTCTTGCTTCCTAGTGTTGTTGAGCTGAGTGTTCCTTTGTAATCATCTCCTGTTTGTGTCAGCGTTACTGTGCTTCCGTCGTATGTTGCTTCTACTGTTCCTACTGCTATCGTGTCTACTACTTTTGCTGTTATTTCTACTGATTGTGTTCTTGGTAGTGTTGTTGGTGCTGTTAGTGTGACTATTGGTGGTGCAGTGTCGAGTTGTATTGCTTGTGCGTGTGTCGCGCTTAGTCCTACTCCGTCTTGGCAGGTGACGCTCCACGTGTAGCTTCCTTCTGTGAAGTTGCTTAGGTCTTTTGTGATTGTTGTTTCTGTTGCGTTTGGCGCGCTTACGGTTGCTAATACTGTGCTGTCTAGTGCCACGTCACATGATAATGTTGTTGCTATGTTGTCTGATGCTGTGAACTTGAATGTGGTTGTTTCTGTTGCGTATGTTGTTGGCGAGATTATGCTTGCTGTTGGCGCTGTGCCGTCGAATAGCAGTTCTCCTGATGTGTTTGATGTTTCTCCCGGCGTATTTGTTGCTTTTACCGTGTAGCATGCTTTTTCTCCTTCGTCAAATCCTGTGAAATTTGCTACTCCGTTGTACGTGTCTCCGCTTTTGACTAGTATTGTTGTTATGTCTGGTCCGCCGGCGCAGTCGTTCCACGTGTACGTTACGCTTTCTACTGCTGTTTGTGCGTCTGTTGCGTTTACGCTTATTGCTTGCATTGGGTTGTTTGCTTTTGCGTAGGCTGATGGTTTTACGTTTGTTATTGTTGGAGGTGTTGCGTCATTTAGTATTGTAAGTGTGACTGTGCTTGATGTTCCGTCTAGTTTTATTGTTAGCGTGTGTGCTGTGTCGTTTGTTACTGTTGGAGCTTCTACTTCGAACTCAAATACTGCGCTTTTGACGTTTGTTTCTATGCTTCCATCTTTCCATTCTGCTGAGTCTGCATCTTGTGTTTTTGTCCAGCCAGAATATATTTTTGCATCTGTTATTGTTATTGTTGGAGAATTGACTGTTACTTCTTCTATCACTGAGCTTCCTTGGTAGTTGTTTACGTTGAGTTCTTCCCAGACTGTTGTTGTTTCGTAGATAGAATTCGGTGTTAGTGTTATGCTTGCTGCCTGTACTATAGTGGCAACCATTATGACTGCAAATAGTAATGCTGGCGTTCTCACTCTTTTTCCCTCGATGCATGTTTATGAAAAGGAAGTATATAAAAGTTACTCTTTTGTATACTGGAATACTCTTTATCGGCTGTTTCACTCTGTTGTGACAATGAATGTTTTTAATCCATTAAAGCATTGACTACACGGGGGTAATTATATGATTAAAGGGGGGATTATAGCCATTGTTTTCTTCTTATTAGGTTTCTCGCTGAACGTGCCTCTCCCTGTCGAGCAGCGTTCTGCCACGAGCGATGTTATCGTGGAGAGCACGCAGCGGATTCCATTTGACGCTTTCAAGGTTTATCCTGATGAGGTTAAGATCGAGTATGCTGGCTTGAGTTATGCCAAGGTTACTTCTGATTCAATGGCTCCATTGCTCACTCATGATAGTGTTGTGTTTGAGAAAGCTCCTGATGAAATTCATGTTGGCGACATTATTTCTTTTTACGAGCCTTCTGTCGATACTATCGTCTTGCATTCTGTTATTGGTATTGTTGACGGCAAGTATCAGACTAAGGGTTATGCCAATCCTGAAGTTGACCCGTGGCTTGTCAGTCCTGAGAATGTTAAAGGAGTAATGGTTGGGACGTTTAGGTGAAAAAGTACGTTCGCAAGTGGGCTAAGTTTGAGAGTGGGAAGCTTGGCGGTTGGCATAAGACGCTTTCTCAGTCTAATCGTCGCAATATTCTTGAAAAGCTTGTGAAGCGCGATGGTTATGCTACTGTTATCAGGCGTCTTCTTCAGTTAAGAAACGTTACTAAAGACCAGGAGACTGTTCTGAAAGCTTCTGCTGACATGTTATACTTGCGCAAGAAGTTCAAGGTCAGGCCTGTTTCTCATAAGGGCAGGATGTGTTAGACTATTTTTACCGTTACTTGATAGATTTTTCCTGTGTAGAATGCTTGTGAGTTTGTTTGGTATTGTCCTATGTCGCATGGTGATGGTGGTTGTCCGTTGACGTCTAGCATTGTGTCATAAACGCATACGTTGAATATGTAGTCTCCTACTGTTGCTGGCCTGTTTGGCGCCACGTTCAGGTCTGCTTTTATCAGGAATGGTATTACTTTTTGTTCATTTTTCTTAACATTGCCGATGTTTGTTGTTGCGAATGCTCCGAGCCAGTGATCATTCATGTATTGTCTTTCATATTCTATCTGCGTGCCGTCTGGTTTGTAAGCGTCTGAGAAGCTTATTGCTATGCTGAATGGTTTTTCTTGCGCGATGTTTCTAACGCCTATTCCGAAGTTTGTTATTGTTCCTCTTTTTGCTTGCTGTACTGCGATTGGTATTGCGACTAGTTGGTTTCCTGTTTTTAGTGCGCCGATTATTTGTTCTTGTGTTTGCCTGTCTATTTCTGCTTTGAGTTGTTCTGCTGAAGCGAACCATTTGAAGACAAAGTATAATGACATTGAGAAGATAAGGACTGATATTATTATGATCACTATCATTCCTACACTCATTTCGAATGCGCGCTTGTTTGAGAACATCATCCTGGTTTTATTAGTGTGACTTTTCCTAGTGATTTTTCGAACTTGCCTGTTTTGTCTTTGCCGTCTTGTACGTATTTGTACCAGACTGCCAGTGTTAAGGTGTGGTCTTCTTCTGGCTCGCTGATGCTTGGGAGTGTTATCGTTACTGCTGTCGGCTCTTCTTTTATTTCTTGGTTGACTTCTTGTTCTGCTATTTGTTGTCCTGATTCTAGCAATCGTATTGTTTCTATTGTGACTGTTGTTACTGTTGGGTCTTTTTTGTAGACTTTGAAGTCTAGTTCAAATTTGTCTTTGCTGACGTCTAATGGGTTGTTGTACTTGTAGTTGTTGTGTAATTGCACTGGCCCCAGGCTTCTATCATCGAATAGCGCGTTTGGCTGTATGTTTGCTCCTGCTTTTAGTTGTGTTGAGCATTGGTTCATCTTGCAGGTGTAGTCTAGGAAGTTTCCTGCGCTTCCTGAGCATATTCCGCAGTCTTGCGCGCATGTGCATTTGTTTTCCGCTCCATCGCACTTGTAGTTTCCGCAGGTTCCGGGTATTGATTCGTGTTTGCAGAAGAATCTTGTTTGTGGCCCGCAAGTGTCTCGTGTTCCTGCGTTTTTGTCATCACAGCTTGCAGGGCAGGGTTGTTCTGCGCTTGGTTTTACAAAAATGAATTTTTCTTTGTATCTGTTTTGCAGTGTTCCTTGTCTTACTGTTTTCTTTCCTGCCTGCACTACTGCGTATTCGTAGTTTATCTTTAGTGCTAGATTGCTAAGTTCGCCTTCAAGGTCGGTTGTTATGAAATCTAAGATTAGTTCTTCTGATACTGTGCTTCCCACCGTCCACACATATTTGTCGGTGTCTTGTCTTGTGAGCGTGATTGTTCTTCCGTCTTTTGTTGTTCCAGTAATTTCAGCATTCAAAATATGGTGGTCTCTGTTTAGTGGTCCTTGTTGTGATAGTGTTAGTATTACGTTGAACGTGTCTTTTTTCAGATTGAATGGCTGGCTGTATAGTGTGTCAAACTTGAACTTGTCGCCTGATTGGCTTTGTTCTGCTGAGCTTGCTATTGGTTTTGCTTTTCCGCCTTCTATGTCTTCTATGCACGTGTTCTGTATGCATTGTTGCACTAAGTATTGGCTGTTTACGACTTTTCCAACACATGGCGGCTTGCAGTCCAATGGGCACGTGCACCTGTTTTCTCCTTGTTCGCATTGTTCATTTCCGCACTGGTCTGGTACTGGGGCGTATGAGCATTTTTTGTCTGTGCACGTTGGCGTGAACGCGTTTGCGGGTTTGCCTTTGCAGTCTTCTGCTTTTTTGCATTCTCCGCCGCATGATGCTAGAAGTAACAGTAATGATATACAAACTATCAGTACTAATCTATGACACCTCATTTTTAGAAGTATTCTGGTTGTTGGCTTTATAAATATTTTCTTATCTGATTTGTTCGAATTCTCTTACTATTATCCAGCCGAATGCTAGCATGATTAGTGCTCCTGCTAGGATGTACCAGAATCCGTCAGTATAATCTACTGCTATGCTTCTGTACAGTCCCCAGCCCATTAGAGCCGTGCCTACCCATAGGAATTTGTCGAGTACTAGCCTCATTATTTCGAATTCTTCGTGTCCTGCTAAGCGTCGTTTTGCCATTTTTTTTACACCACGTTCAAAATGAATGTTTTGCTCGCGTAGATTGCGTTCTTTGCTTCGCCGAAGTCTGTTCCTGCGTCTGCGCAGGCTTTGTCTTCTGGGTGCTTGTATACGTTGATTTCCATTTGGTATGAGTCTGGTGCTATTCCTCTGACGAGCATTGCCGCATCATAGACGTCTCCTTGGTAGTCTTGCAAGTCAAACTGTCCGAGTATGCTTTTGAACCAATTTCTATTGCCTATTACTGGCTGCCAGCTGTTTTCAGAATCGTATCCGCCTATTGCTATTGGTCCTGCTATATCTTTTGAGCATTGTGCTTCTGGCGTGAATGGCTTTATGCATTTGACTTCCACTAAGAAGCAAACCCTTCCTTTTCCTTCTTGGTTGGCTCCGGTATTTCTTACTCCTATCACTACTCCTTGTGGTTTTCCTACTGATACTTGTTCTGGTACTGTGAAGACTAGTAATTCTCCGCCTGTTCTTACTTGTTCTTTTAGTTGTTCTTTGATGTTGGAGAGTTCTTTTTCGACTAATTGTGTGCCGGCTCCAAATTGTTTTTTGATGAATCCTATTCCAAGGCCGAGAACTGTTATTGCGATGATGAGAACGACGATTGCCGTAATTGATAGCTCTAGAGCTGCCTTTTTGTTAAATCTCATTACTACGCACCTCTTTTTTGACTAGGGAAAAAAAGAGACCCGACGAACGTGTTCGGCGATGCCTCTTTTTTACTAAGAAGGTGATAACGATTATTTGTTTATAAAGGTTACTATTGGAGAATTATCTAGCTTCTTCTAGCACTGGCGTGCTTTCGGAAGCTTTAACGTATTTTGTTTGTTTTTCATAGACTGCGATTCTGTGTGTGCCGTTGTCTCCTGTGCTGTCGTAGATTGCAACGAATTTTTCTGGGATTATGTATTTTTGTACATCTGCTGGTTTTGCGTCTATGAGTCCTGTTTCATAGTCTGACGAGTCAACGCACATCGAGCCGTCTGGTGTTAAGTAGAAGTGTGCTACTGCGATTTGATCAAGTAGTCTCGGCGATATATCTTTAGAAAATATTTTGGCTAGTTCGCCCAAATCCTCTTTTTTTAATTCTGGTCTGTCTAAAACTGGCATATTTCACTCACTTGTTCGTTATTGTTGTAATCTTATATTTAAATGTTTTCCCTTATTAGCAAAAGACACAAATTCTAGGACAAGGTGTAATGTCTTTTGCTAATCAGAAAACGACAACTACTGTCCATGTATTTTTGTCGTTTTCTTTATACTGGCCGGAATCCTGTGATTCCCGCAATTCTTATTCCGGTGATTGGGTGTGATCTGCATTCGCAGATTGCTTCTCTGTTTCTTGTGATGAACGTGCAGTCTACTGATGGTGTTGAGAATGAGCCATGGTTGACTATGAAGTTTCCTTGCGATGTTCCGTACAAGTTCATTGAGAAATACGTTGTTCTTCCTTCCTTGGGAACTCGAACGATCGCTTCAGAATTTATGCTGATGAAGCTGTCTGTTGGTCCGTCTCCTATTATTTCGCTTCCTTTCGCCATGTCTACTGTTCCGTATTTTTCTGTTCTGTCCACTACAAAGTTCAAAGTTGCAATTCTGTCATCTCCTGTCGTGCCATAGCCTGCAGTGGTATCAAGCGAGGTAAAAGCGATGTTGGCGTATAGTTCTTGTGCGACGTCTCCGCATTTTCCGTCTGGAAAATCAATGCCGTTTATGCCAAAGAAGCTTATTATTATGTTGTGGAGTTCTACGGCGTAAGCGTTGTCTGTTTCTTCTGTTATTGCCGCTCCTGTTGGCGTGCTGTTTTCAGGCATTTCTATTTGTAATAGTGTAAAGAATGCTACTAATCCTGCTGCCACATAGATTATCCAGTGAAATTTCATTTCATCTCTTTTTGATTAAATCTATTTGTATTGTATATAAAAGTAGCGAATAGCTATTATATAATGGAAGTTCTTGTAATTGTATGGACCTTTTTGAGAAGTGTTTGGCCGGAGGCCATCGTTCTAAGTTTACGATTACTGGCCAGACTGTTTTGAAATATAATATTAGTCCTTTTCTTGTTTGGTGTAATGCTTTTGCTCCTCCAGAGGAGAGGGAGCCTGAAAGCAAGTACATGCATTTGTTGTTCGAGCGTGGTATTGATCATGAGAAAGCCGTGCGCGCTTCTCTCTACAAGGATGCTGTTCAAATTCCCATCGTTTCGTTTGAGACTGGTTTCCAGCAGGTCTTGGAGGAGTGCAAGAAAGGCGTTCGTGTTTTGACTAGCGCTCCAATTTTTTATTTGCAGGAAGATGTATATGGTATTACTGATGTTTTGGAGAAAAGTAATTCTCATGCAAGTGTTTTTGGAAGTCATCATTATGTTGTGAAGGAGATTAAGAGTGCGAAGCACATTAAGCACGAGTACATTATGCAGACTGCTTTCTATAATTATGTTCTTGGCAAGATTCAGGGTTTTACTCCGCCCAAATTCTATTTGATAAATAGAGAGCAGAAGGAGTTTGAGTATTCTTTTGAGAATTATGAGGAGGAATTGAAATTAACTTTGGCTGACATTAAGGAAATTTTTAATGGCAAGAAGGTTTCTCCTACCGCTAAGTCTTGTAAGTGGCCTTGGGGGGCGTATTGCAACAGGCAGGCGATTGAGGCTAACGATGTTTCTATTATTCCTAGTGTTGGTCCTGCTTTGAAGAGCCAGTTGAATTCTGTTGGCATTATGACTATTCAACAGCTTGCTTCCCAGCCTGTTAATCTTGATATTACTGAGAATACTTTGAAGAAAATAAAATTGTACGCGCAGGCGTGGGTTGATAAAAAGCCGATTGTTTTGTCAAAACCGAAGTTGCTTAAATCTGAAGTCGAACTTTTCTTGGATTTTGAGGGCACTGATGAGTTGCAAACTGAGGAAGGCTTGGTTAAGGTTGATTATTTGATTGGCTTGTTGATTAAGGACGATTCCGGCGCTCATTTCAGGCCTTTTGTTGCTGAGAATTTGGCTGATGAGGGCAGGATGTTGCACGAATTCTTGGCTTATATGAAAAAATTTCCTGACGCGCCTATTTATCATTATGGTCCTTATGAGAAAACGCATTTTCGTGCTTTGAGTGAGAAGTACAAGGTTGACTTGTCGGATATTTTGAAGAGAATGGTTGATGTTTTATCATTGGTTAAGAAGAATGTTATTTTTCCTACTTTGACGATGTCTTTGAAGGAGATTTCTAAGTTTTTGGGCTTCAGGTACAGGGGTATGGCTGACGCGCAGGAAAGTATTGTTTTGTACTTGCAGTTTTTGGAAACTAAAGAAAGGGAGTTGTTGCAGCGTATTCTTGATTATAATGAGGACGACGTAAGGGCGACAATGATAATCAAGGATTATATTTCTAATCTTTGAGTGAGAGAACTTCGTATACGATTAGTTCTTTTTCTTTGCCTTTAACTTTTAACGGCTCTAATTTCTTGACTTCAACTTTGTCTTTTATGAGTTTGTATGTTGACTCTGTGATCATTATTTGTCCGCCTGATGCTGTTCCGCTTAGTCGTGATGATGTGTTTACTGTGTCGCCTATTGCTGTGAATTCTTGTCTTTGTTTGCTTCCCATGTTTCCTACGACTGCTGGTCCTGAGCAGATTCCTATTCCTAAGTTAATCTTTGGCATGTCTTTTCTGTGTTGTGTTTTTAGTCCTTCTTGGATTTCCAGCGCGCATTTTACTGCTTTGTAAGCGTGGTCTTTGTCTGGCAGAGGCGATCCCCATACTGCGAATAGTGCATCGCCAACATATTTGTCAAGCGTGCCTTCATGCTTGAAAATCAAGTCCGTCATGTCTCCGAAATAGTGGTTGAGGAATGAGATGACTTGGTGCGGAGTCATTTTTTCTGATAGAGATGTAAATCCTCTTATGTCTGCGAACATTGCTGTGATTTCTCTTTCTACTCCTCCTAGTTCTATTGATTTTTCGCTTTTTAGGAGGTGTGTTACTACGTCTTTTGAGACGTATCTGCCGAATAGTCCGAGTATGTGTTTTTTGTGTTTTGCTTCGCTTGCTGCAACGTATGCTGTTGTTGTAAGCGATGTTATGCCTAGTGTTAATATTGGGTAAACTAGGTTGAGGATGATGCCTTTGTCGAAATAATAGATTGCTATTCCAATGTAAATTATTGTTACTGCAAAGAGTATTGCTGCGCTTTTCCAGACGTTTAGTATTGTTAAAAGAATTCCTGTGATTATTGAGAGAACCAGTATTACTATTATTAGTGATGTTAGTTTTTGGTGCGTGAGATATTGTTTTGTGAGTATTGTTTGTACCGCGCTCGCGTGGATTTCTACTCCCGGCATTCTCTGCCCTTGTGATGTCGGGACTAAATAGTCATCGTGCAGGTCTGGTGCTGTTGCGCCGATGAAGATTATTGCGTTTTCGAATTCGCTTTCAGGTATTTTTCCGTTTATGACGTCTGATGCCGAGTATCTTTTGTATACTCCTGGTTTTGAGGCAAAGTTTACTAATAGTTTTTGTTGTGGTATTGTTAGCTCTCGTCCAACGTATTCTTGTGCTGCCTGCAAGGCCAGTGATGGCTGTTCGTTTAGTTTGACTGGTATGTTTCTGCCTATTCCGTCTTGGTCTGTGTAAACGTTTACCATTCCTGTTGGTATGTTCTCAAATCCCGACGTTGGAATAAGCTCTGTTTTTCTCGTGAAGTCGTACTCTCTTGCAATTATCACGTTGCCCGCTTGTCTCATTGATTCGCCCAATGCTTTGTCGTCTTCTGTTGGTTCAAAGAAGGCGATATCAAAAGCAACAACTTTCGCTTGCCCAGTATGGTTTAGAAGTTTGATGAATTCTGCTCTTGGCCATGGCCATCTTCCGATTTCTTGTAGGCTTTTGTCATCGATTGTTATTATTTTAATATTTTCTAGTGCTTTGTTTCCTCCGTATAACGTGTCTGTTACTCGTAAGTTCCACGTGTAGAAGAAGCCTGCTTTTGCAAGAATTATCAGGAGTATTCCTGTCAGCAGTGCCACTATTATGGCGCGTTTCATTTAAGTTTTGCTTTTATGCGTTTTATTTCTTTAGTCAGCATGTATGCGCGTTTTGCTTTTGGCTTCATCATGCTTGGCACTTCTTGGTAGAGTTTGTCTTCGTCTTGCCTGCCTTCATCTATTTCGTTGAGGTCGTGCTGTATTCTTTCTTGGTTATAGCCTTTGCCTTCTGCTGCTTTCATCAACATTTTGTTCTTCTTGATTTCTCGTGCTCTGAGCTTTTGCAGAATTTTGACGTACTTGCCACCAAATTCTTGGAACTTTTGCATTTGCGCTTCCGTCATGTCTTGTTCTTCCATTGTTTTCAGCATGCGTTTCATCTTTTGGACTTTGTGCCTTTCAGCTTTGTCTCGTTGTCCGTAATCGACTTCTCCGTCTGCAACTTCCAGTTCTTCGTCGTTAATCATGAATTCTGTTCCTCGCACTGTTGCTACTGTGCTTGGAGTTTCTATTGTGTATTCTGATATTCCTGATAATTTTGTAACTTTGTTCCAAGTCTCTCCTGCGAGTTGTGTGACTTTGACTTTGTCTTTGCTTACAATGTCTAGTTGCACTTGGCTGTTCGGCTGCAAGTGCATTATTTCTCCTTCGTAGAATACTACTGTTGCTTCTCCACTTGTTGTTTTGACTTGTGTTCCTTGTGATAGTTCCATTTCATCTGCGCCTGGCTCCCAGCCTGCTCCTGTGTTGACTTCCACATTTCCGCTTTCAACGTATAATATTGCGGCTGTTGCTGGTTTTGGTGCGACTACAAAAAAGTAGAATCCGCCTGTAATTAGCAGGATTATCAGTGCTGCGCTGATGAGCTTCTTCATATGCCCTGGTTAAGACGGGAGGTTTAAAAAGCTTTGCAGAAATAATATATAGTTAGGTGCATTATGTCTTCTGATGCGAACTTACGTATTGCTGCTATTATTTTTGCTGGCTTGTGCTCCTGCGCACCAGCCTGTTGTTAATGAGACTTCTGAGAAGAAGATGGAGTCTCTTGCAACTCTTGCCGTTCATAGCGGTGAGGTTTTTGTTAATGATGGTTCTGCTTCTGCGGGCATGGATTTGCACGCTGGTGATATTATTAAGACCATGGCTAAGTCAAAGGCCTCTGTTGTGTTTTTTGACAGTTCTGTTTTGAGGTTGGACGAGAATACTGAGATTGTTGTAAAGAAGCTTGCTAAGGGCAGTGTTGATTTGAAGCAGAGTGCTGGCCAGACTTGGTCTCGTGTTTTGAAGCTTAGCGGCATTCAGGAATATACGATTGAGACTCCTAATACTGTTGCTACTGTTCGCGGCACTGGTTTTGCAGTCAAGGTTTCCGACGGTGATACTAAGGTCATGGTTAAAGAGGGTAAAGTCCGTGTCGTTTCTTTTGAAGAGAATGTCATGGTTGCTGAAGCTATGGTTACTGAGAATATGGGGATGATTGTGACTGATGAAGCTCCTTCTGAAATGGAAATGGAGTTCATGGGAGCTGAATCTTGGGTTGATGAGAATTTTGCTGCTGATGACGAGTTCATTGATGAAGTCGTGCATGATTATATGGAAGAAAATTCTGAATTGTTCGCTAAGATGAATTTGACTGCTGAGGAGATGGAAGCGAGTGTTGAGGATTTTGCTACCGGCCAAGTTGATGAGATTGGAGAAATTGCTGAAGAACCTGTTGAGGAAGTTATTGAGCAACCAGAAGAGGTTGTTGAAGAGCCAATTGCTGACGTTCCAGCCGAGGATTTGCCTGAAGAGCCTCTCTGCAAGGATTTATGTGGAGATGGGGTCTGTGCAGAGATAGTCTGTTTGGCAATTGGTTGTCCGTGCGCTGAAACTCCGGATTCATGTCCGCAGGACTGTAAGCAGATAAGTTTTGACATAACCAATTTCGACGAGTGCGCCAGGGCAGGGTTTCCGATAATGGAATCCTACCCGCGCCAGTGCAGGAGTTCTGATGGAAGGACTTTTGTTGAAGAGCCGGTTCATAACGAGCCTCCAGCCAATTCAGTGGTCTAATTTTCCTCACTTTGTAGTAGTTACTTCAGTAAGCTTTATAAAGCGTAAATGATAATCTGGTCTTATGGGGAACGGGAAAAAGGACGATAAAGTAAAGGTTAAGCCTGACTGGGAAATCAGGCTTACGCAAGCTCTTCAGCAGGTTGACGAACTTCCGGAAGATGCTTGCAGGATGCTTCTTAAACAATACTTTAGTTTGATGCATGAAGGAATGGCTGCTGATGAGTTCCAACAGCTCAGTTTTGACCAGGCGTTTAAGCAGTACAATGGAGTCACAATTGATGATTTCATAAATAACAACCAGGGGAAGTCCGCTGGAGAAATTGTTAAGGGAATGGTTCAGCACGTCAGAGAGATTACCAGAAGGTATATGGCGCCTTGGTGGCCTTTGAGCATCTACACGGAGAATGGTAATTTGGGAACTCCTCCTACTGACGCGCCTCCGATTGTTCAGAAAGTCTGGAGTAATCTAGGTGGTCTTTTGCTGCAGATAGCACAGCATGGCGGAATTAGCAACGAGGTGCGTATTGCTTCTGAGGTTGGTAAACGAACTGGGGCGTTTGAGAAAAGAATCAGAGAGCAGGACGTACAAATTGCACAATTAGGAGACGAAAAAGTAACTGCCTTGGAAGCTGCTGATGCTGCAAAATTACTGGCAGACATTAAAGAGGCTCAAATTGTAGCACAATCAAAGGTGTACAATAGTACTAGGACAGAATTGGACGCTGCCGGAATAGAACTTTCAAAGAAGGCCACGAGGATTCAGAATTTGGAGGATCAAGTTGGAAAATTGCAAGGTGAAACTGGCCGTCTTGGAACTGAATTGACTGGCGCTCAAACTTTGGCTGGAACTCAGCAGGCGCGTGCCGATAATGCTGAAACTCTTGCTGGAACTCAGCAGGCGCGTGCTGATACTGCGGAAAGGCATGCTCTTGCTAATTACAAGCGTTCTGTAAAGGCTGAGAAAAATTACAAGTCTGAGAATAGGAAGAAGAGAGCCGGAGTGCTTGGTTTTGTTGCTGCTTCATTGTTGTGTGTTTACTTGATTCAAAATCCTATTAAATCACAGGCCCCGCCAATAAAAGAAAAGCCTGCAGTTGTTATTCAACAGTCTGTTGATGAAAAGCACGAGTATGTTGGCAACATTTTTATTGCGAGGTATGGAAGCGAAGTTTACAGGATGTCTTTGAAGAAGGCTGATGAAATTTTTGCTCAGATGGAGAAGGACGGCAAAGGTTCTACTCCGGACGAGCGCAGGGATTATTTCAGGAAACAGGAGAAACATATTAAATGAGTGAACCGAACAAGTATGATGGGGATTCCACTGAAAGGCCAGGTCAGAGAGATACTGAGAAGGTTTGGGCGGAGTTGGAGCCTGAAGGTCTTGAAGAGGACGTTTCAGACCTTATGCCTACAAGCACAGAGCGTGAATTGCAGCAAGCGCATGCGGATTTGACTGTTTTAAAGAAACTCAACGAGGGTTTGGAAGGAAGGGTGAACTCTTTGGACGCGGATAATTTGCAGTTAAGTGCGGGAAATGAGTGGATGTATGATGCCGCTAAGGCGTTGTGTGATTCGATAGTTGTTCATTATGAAAGTTTGAGGGCTTCAGGAGTTTCTCATAATGCATTGGAGCAAATTAATCTTGAAGTATCTAGAACTTCAAAACTACTTTCAAAGCTAATCGAAGACAGCAATAACAAGGAATGGCTGCAAAGGCGCGATGACTTGATTAAGACTGCTGAAGATGCTAGAAAAAAGGTTGAAGATTACCAGAAGCAAATTTCTGTTTTGCAGGATGAGCTTGAAGCTTCTCATGAGCGCACTAAGACTGTTGACGTAATTGCTACCGAGCGTGATCAATTGCAGGCGCGCATCAATGAATTGGAAGCTGCAGTAAAAAAACCTTCAGGTGTTGATGCAGACGAGTATGACAGTATTTCTGCTGACCGCGCAATTTTGCAGTTGCAGGTTTCTGAGCTTGAGCAGAATCTTGCTTTGAAGTCTGATATTTTTAACAAGAATGCCAAATCAATGGCAAATAAGTATACCGAGAGTCTTGCTGATAATGCTGCTTTGAAGGAAGTGAATGAAAAGCTTGCAAAAGAAAATAGTTATTTGGACCACCAGAATGTCACACAACAGCAGATTGTTTCCGATAATGATAAAAGATGGAGTGCTAAATTTGAAAGGTCAAGAACTGTTGGGCAAAGGAAAGGCATTGCAGGAATTGTCGGCACTCTTGCCGCTTCTTTAGTTGCGGGTTTTGTTTATTTTAATGGT
>CAZDUA010000032.1:0-6529 GCA_964508495.1 uncultured Methanosarcinales archaeon
GGAGGGTGGGCTAATTCTGGTATTGAGCAGAGGGCTTTTCATTATGTTGATGCTTTGAATCAGGAAGTTATGTCTTTGCGTTATAATAATTTGTCAGGCAGGTATAAGGGCACTTTGAAGGCTTCTTTGGATTTTGAAAAACTTCAGGAGTTGAATAAGCGTGCTGGTTTGTTTCTTTCCGCGTTGGGCTGTCTTGAAGGGCGGACAACATAAGGCTTGGCGATTTTACAGTTCGTCTGATTTTGCCATTGCGAGTGCAAGATAAGTCATCAGGTTTTTCCTGTTTTTTTCCTTGACTGCCGTTAATGCTGCTGCGAGAAGTCCTCGTAGTTCGTTTTGCGCTTCTGTTTGTTCAACCTTTCTTGGTGCTTCAACTGTTGTAGTCATGGTTTGTACTATTATTTCTTCCTTTAATAATATTTCGCAGGTATTCAAGAATTATTTTAGAATGTCTTTGTTCTTGTAAGCGTAGATTATGTGTTCTGCGCCGTTGTATGTCTTTAGTGGCAGGTCAAGTACTACTGGTCTTGTTTTGTAGCCTTGTTTTTCAAGCCATTGTAGTGTGTTTATGACGCGCATGTTTTTGTGCGCAAATCCTAGTTTCATTTGGTCTGGTTTTGAATAGTCGATGCTGGCTGGCATTTTTTCCCAAAGTATTTTTGTTCCTGCTGTTTTTGTGACTTGGTCTATTCCTGAAATTGTCACAGCAATTGCTTCTGCTTTTGCCGCAACTGCTTTGTGTATTGCTTCGATTCCAGCGTCTGCTGGGCAGTTCCAGCCGACACAGTATGTTTTTCTGTCTTGCGGGATTGTTGCTTGTTCGATTAGTTTGTCTGCGTAGTGCATGTTGTGCGCGCCGTTAACTACGAATAGTTCTTCCATGCATTGTGGCACGTTTCCATGTTTGTTTATTCCGGTTTCATAGCGTTCAAATCCTTTTTCTATGATTTCTCTAAAGTCTGTGTCTTTGAGTCCTTGTTCTCTTGCTTTTAGCTCGAAGTCTTTTTGTGTTAGGGCTGAGTATAGAAGTTGTTCTATGCTGATTTTGTCAACTATCAATACGCGTACATTTGGGTGTTTTTTGGCAAAGCCGTGTGTGAAATAAATGCCTGTTCCTGCGCAGAAGTCTACTAGTTGGTTTTCTGGGCTGTTTGGTATGTTGTTGTTTATTCTTTTGACTGCTTCTGGTATTGTGATGTGTTGTGCGTCTTCAGTTATGTCGCCAATGTCAAGTCCTGTCTTTATTGGCGGGAATATGCCTGTTAAGTCATCGCACCCTTTGCATAGTGCTTCGTATTGCTTTTTTTGAGGGTTTTCTTGGAGGGTGGGTGTACGTAAGTGCCATTCTCCTGCTATGTATTCTTCTGTCCTCTTTAGCAATTCACCTAGTTCCATAGTCACTATACGGTGACAACTTATATATAAATCTTGCTAAAAGGAGCCTTTTTATACCCCTATTTCTTCATTAGCTATATGATATACGTGTTTGACATGTTTGGGGTTGTGTTGGACTGGGGTTCTGAGTATGTCATGTCTGACTGGGCTAAGACTGCCAATGTTGATGAGAAGAAGTTTCGAGATAGGAGTTCTAACGAGTTCAATCTTGCTGAAACTGGCAAGGTTTCTATGGATGATTTTTGGGCGGATTTGGGAAGGAAGTTTGACTGCAGTCCTAGGAATCTTGAGAAATTGCTGGAAAAGCGTTTTTCTGAAAAGGCAAAACTGAACACTGGCGTTGTTAAGATTATTGATGATTTGAAGAATGCTGGTTACACGGTTGTTTTAATGAGCAATCAACTTCCTGTTATTGGCGGTTGGTGCAGGGAGAAGGGCTGGTTTGACCGTTTTGACAGGGTGTTTTTGAGTTACGAGCTTGGCTACATGAAGCCTTCTCCTGAAGCTTACAGGACTGTTGCTGAAGCTTTGAAAGTCAGGCCTGATGAGTTATTCTTGGTTGATGATAAGGTTGCGAATGTTTCTGCTGCTGTCGGAGTTGGCTGGACTGGTTCTGTGTTCACAAACGATGTTCAGCTCGCAAAAGACTTGCAATCGTTGTATCCGAAAAAGATGGTGAAGAAAAGTGACGCTGCTTGATTTTACCAAAGAAGTGAAAGATTGGCTTCAGGATGTTTTGAAACAGGTAGATCCTAAAGCGAAGATTTCTTTGAAATACCCTTGGGATGCGTTGAAGGTTTTGGAAAAGTTTCAGTTGGAAAAGGAAAATATTCAGGGCCAGATTGAGTCTGGTGTTAAGTGGGACGTTCCCATTATTGTTGGCAAGGGTTCTGTTATTAAGTTTCCAACAAGAATTGAAGGTCCTGTGATTATCGGCGAGAATTCTGTTGTTGGCCCTTTTGCGTTTATTCGCGGTCCTGCGATTATTGGAAACGATTGTGTTGTGGGAAGTTCTGAGGTTAAGAAGTCCATTATTATGGATGGTTCTCGCGCTGCTCATTTTAATTTTGTTGGCGACAGCATTATTGGCAAGAAGTGCAATCTTGGCGCTGGCACTAAGCTTGCTAATTTGCGGTTGGACGGTGATATCGTCAAAGTTAAAGTTGAGGATAAGATGTATAGTTCTGGTTTGCGCAAGCTTGGCGCTGTTTTGGAAGATGGCGCTCAGACTGGCTGTAATAGTGTTCTTAACCCGGGTGTTTATGTTGCTAAGAAGAAATTAGTTCTTCCTGGCGCTGTTGTTAGTGGGTTTGTACAATAGAAATTCTTTTTAACCACTTATTTTTCCTTCTTGTCATGTGTCGTATGATTGTGGGTGCGGGCAGTTTTAGTGTTGATTACTTGGTGTATGGCTTGAGGCAGATGGCTTCTCGTGGCAGTCATGTTGCTGGCTGGGGTGGCGCGCGTGTTAATGGCGCTGGTGTTGAGGTTGTTCGTTCTGTTAAGCCTTGTTTGGAGGATTCTGCTTTGGAAGAGTTCAGTAAGACAAGATCTTCTCTTGTTGTCTTGCACGCGCGGAATGCTTCTGCGTCTTCTGAAGAGCACACGCATCCTTTTGACATTAATGGTTATCAGTTTTTTCATAATACTTGGTTTAATGAGGGCGAGTTTGATCCTGCGCGTTTGGCCGAGCATGTTGGCCAATTTTTGAAGCCGGGCCAGGAAGAGGCTTCTTTGGCAAAGGCTTATGCGGGGTTGAAGCATGTTGCTCTTGCTAACAGTGTTCTTGTTGGTCCTGATAAGGCAATTGTCGTAGTGCGTTATGATAGAAATTCTAAAAAAGCTTCTCCTATGGCGTTTTCTCGTGATAAGCTTGGTGTTATTGTTAGTTCTGAAACTCTTCCTGGCAGGAAGTGGAGTTATTTGCAGGATAAAGCCATGTTTACTGTACGGCCGGATGGCACTTGTAAATATGTTACTGACTTCCGCGAGTTGACATAACTTTTTTAAACTAGATATTACATTCTAATAGTAAAGAGGTGATTGTGATGCATAACTGTAATTTTAATAAGACTGCGTTGTTGGTTGATATGAGGCGTATTATCTGGCGTTTGGATAATTATCGTAAGGATGCCAAGACTGCTAATCATCCATTGTGCGCTAAGCTTCTTGATGAACTCGAGCATGACTTGAAGAAATATAGCAAGAAGTTCGAGGAAGCTATTGTTGGCTTGTCTAAGGAAGGCAAGTTTGGCTTTTGCGACAAGTGCTAGTATAGAAATTCTTTTATACTTCTTTTGTTTTCTCTTTCCAAAAAGGGTTGAGGTGAAATTATGGGTGAAGTTGTTTCTTCTGATGCGCAGGCAGTAGGTGGTATTGTAGCTATTATAGCTGACGAGCCTTCGTCTAAGCCGGTCATAACTGAAAAACCTAAAACTTGGCGTGATATTTCTATCGTTGACCATCTTTTGGTGACTGGCAGTAACAAGGGAGAAATTGAGGCGTTGGAAAACCAGTTGAAGTCATTAGGGGCGGCTGGTTACAGGCCTGGTAAGGGGTTTGCATATAACATTTATGCAACTATAGCGCAGGGTGGAAAGGTAAAGGTTACTCCGGCGGAAGTTGAGCGCTTTTATACTGGCTTGGTTGAATGATTTTTTCTTAAAATTGTTGTTTCAAAACTTGTTTCATCTTGTTTCATTCTGTTTCAGGGAGTTATTTAATAGGGGCCGGATAGTATTGTTCTCAAAGCCACCATCCACGAGTGTGCGATGGGGGCACCCCACGAAGGTCCCCCTCGCAGCTCATATATGTTTTAAGAAAGTGCTTATTTCTGTTTTAACGCAATCTTATTCGTATTTCCGTATATAGTCTTGGTTACTACTCCTCTTTCTTCTAAATTCCTTACTATTCTGCTTACTTTGGCTTTTGAGAACCCTGTTGATTGCTGTATTTGTTTTTGCCAGACTTCTCCGGTTTCCTTCAGGAAGTTGACCACTTGTTGCTCTTTATCTATTAATGAGGGGATTATTGGCAGTTTTTTCTTTGCCGGCTTTTGCTTTATTGTTTTTGGCTTGCTTAGGACAAACCAGATTGATATGCCTGCTGCGAGTATGAATGATAGTGCTGTTGCTGCCATCCATGCTAGTGGTGGCCCTATTACTTGTCTTGCTACTGCTGAGATGCTTAGTTCTTGTCCGGGCTGTTGCCAGTTTAGTATGATTCTTTGCCCGTCTGAGTAGACGTCCTTTGGTTTTGGTGATATGTAGAAACTCTCGTCTTTGTCTTTTTCTCTTGGTATTATGTAGCCGATTGGTAGTTTGAGGGTGATTTGTTGGCTTGCCGCAAGGTATGGTAGTTTGTCTACGTACCTGAATAGCGTGTTTTCTCCTACTTTTGCTATTGGGTAGTCTGTTTCATAGCTTATGTTTACTGTGTGCGTTCCTTCTGATAGGTTTCCGCACCTTGCGAATTCTGCCTGTAGCAGGCAGGTTGCTTTCTGTCCGTCTATTGTTATTTCAAAATCTTCAAAGTTTGGTGTTAGGATTAGCGTTAGGTTTGCTATCGCGTCTGAATTCAAAAGCATGCTTGTTTCTACTAGCGCTATGCTTCCTTCTATCATGATTGTTGTTTCTGAGCTTGTTATGTTGTTCGTGGCGTATACTGCTGGCAGTAATAGTAGCACCACCACCCAAAGTTGTTTCATGTTGTTTCACTGTTATGTTTTGCATATTAAAAGGTTTACTATCAAAATCTTTATATATTTGAGTTTGTGGGCTGTGGGTATGCATAAATGGTTGTTATTGGCTTTGTTGTTGGTTACTTCTGTTAGTGCTGCTTTGTGCAGTGATACTGATGGAGGAGGCTCAAAGCATTCTGATACTGACGCGTTTAAGAATAAGGGCGAAGTGAAGTATGGCATTACTTCCCAGTTTGATACTTGTTTGACTAGTGAGACTGGGGTTTCTACTAATTCGAGCAAGTGGTTGAAGGAATATTTCTGTCAGGATGATACTCGTAATAGTGATGTTTATGATTGTTCCAAGAAGGGTTTTGAGAAGTGTGAGGATGGCGAGTGTGTTGGTGGCAGTCCTTCTAGCAGTTCAAGTTCTAACCAGTCTAATCAGACCCAGCAGCCTGTGAGTTCTTGTGGCGATAAGATAACTGAGAAGTCCAAGGGCGAGCAGTGCGACCCCCCGGGCAGTATTTGTTTTGGCACGTCAACTTCTGAGTATGGCAGTTGTCAGGCTGATTGTACTTGTAAGATTGCGGCTGCTGCTTTGAAGTCTAAGGAAGAGCAGTCTCCTGTTTGTGGTGATGGATACAAGCATGGTGTTGAGGATTGTGAAGAGGATTCTGATTGTTCTTCCAGTTATGTTTGTTCTTCTTGCAAGTGTGTTAAGCAGTTGACTCCTGAAGAAATAGAGGCTATGAAGAAAGGTGCTGTTGTTGAAAAGGAGGAAGTTGAGGAGGCTGAAGAGCTTCCTGGTGTTGATTTGACTCCTAAGAATTTCTCTGAAGAGCCCGGCATGAAGACGACTTCAAGCATTGCGAATTTCTTTAGAAAGATTTTTGGCTGGATTGGAAGCTTGTTTAGTTGATGTTCATGTGGAAAAAAGAGTTGTTGAGGGATCTTGAATCTTTGGGCTCTTATTTATTTTTCGTGCTGATTGCTGCGCGTTCTTTGATTGGCATGCATTTTTCTTTTTTCACGCAGATGGCTGTTGGCCTGGTTGCAAGCTTGTTGTTGTGGCAGGTTGTTAAATTGTTTGGCGTGAAGGCAAGCTCTCATATTATGAACTCGGTGATTGCGTGGACTGTTGTTAACTGGTATTACAAATCAGCCGGATTTGCTGTTTTTACGTTAATTCTTTTTAGCGCAATGTTTTACGCTCATGCTGTTTTGAGAAAGCATCAGAAGTATGAGTTGGTTAGCGCTTTCTTTATCGGCGTTCTTTCAAGTTGTGCTGCGCTCTGGGTTTCTAGAATAATTTACGGTTTCTTGTAAACCGTGTATCTTTTGTCAGTGCCCAAACTTTTTGTTCCTTCGTGGTTTACTCCTGGGTCTCCGTAGTAGTCCCAGTCTTCTTCCCCGCCTATTGCTAGGAGTGCTGCTCCTGGTTTTGCGCGTGTT
>CAZDUA010000033.1:0-8410 GCA_964508495.1 uncultured Methanosarcinales archaeon
AACCTATATAGTCAGTATCTTCGCCTTTCTTTTTCTTTATTCTTTGTTTGATTATGTCTATTGTTCTTGCTCCGAGCTCGTTTTCTATGTCTGCGAGTTCTTGTTCGAGCAATTTTATGTTTATGTCAGTGTGCAGTTTTCTTTTGAGGATTTTTAATATTTCTTTTGCCCCGCCTATGCCTAAGTAGAGCGGGTGCCCGTATGTTTCTGCCAATAAGCTGACTGCATTGATGTTTCTTCTTTTTGCCAATCCCAATAGTACTCCGCTTACTCCTATTATTGGTCCTACTTTGCCGTATAGTTTTGTGTTAGCTTTGGTTCCTTTTGAGTAATTGGCTACTATGCCTTTTTGGTTGCCTGTGATGTAGACTTGCGGCGTTTTTGGTTCTTGTTTTAGCGCTATTCCGCCGAGCGTGACTATTTCTTTGCAGTTGTATTCTTGTGCTGTGTCTAGTACTGTGTCGCAGAATTCGTAGCAGCTTGCTTCGTCGTTTGGCTGTACGTCTCCTGCTATGAGCAATAAGTCTATTTTGTCGAGTTTTTTGTAGTATAATTCTATTGCTGGCAGTTCTACTAGATTGTGCTCGTTTACGAATACTGTGTGCGGTATATTTCGGCTTCTGAACTCTGCTATTTTTTTGGCTTTTAGTTCTTCTATGATGAAATCAATTGCTACTTTGCCTACGTTGCCTATTCCTGGCAGTCCTTCGATTAGAATTGGGTTGTTTAGTTTTGGCTTGTTTGCGATGTAGTGTACTTTCCAGTTCATAAGAGCCCTTTCTTGGTGAGGTCTTCTTTGCGCGCTTCTCTTCTGTATTTTCCGTACTTGTCAGGCGCGTATCTTTGCGGTTTTGTTGTTATTGCCGTGCCCTCACATTGGCACTGTTCTTTCATCGTGTAATTTCCGCATTGTTGGCATTTTAGAATGTGTTTCATGGTTATTAATTTAGTCTTCTTTTCTGATCCATTCTGATGCTATGTCGTGGTCTTTTGCGTGTTCCATTACCGGGTCGATTGCTGTTTTAAGCTTTTTTTCTGCTTCTTTGAAGTCTGGCGCGATGACTTCTATATGATAAGTTCCTGCTCCCATGTATCTTACTTCCAGGCCTTGTTTTGTGATTATTGCCAGCGTTTCTTTTATTTCTTGCACTCCGTCTGGCGCGTAGCTTGATAGTTTTAGGTCTCCGCCTATTTTGACTTCTGGCGGTTTTATTCTTTGTTTTATCGCATCTGTGAGCAGGCTTGCTATTTTTTTGTCTAGGACTGTTTCTAGGTTGAGTTGGTCGTGTGATACTTGTTCGAATGCTGCGAATATCGTGCCGAATTGGGGTACTAATTTTTCTGATAGTTTGTTGTAAAGAGTGAGTACTGAGTCGCCTGTTTGTTTTGCCGCGTATTCTACTATTTTTTCTGCGAGTTGTTCCTGTTTTATTTGGTTGAGCTTGTTTGTTTTTTGCGTCTGGTTGACTCTTCTAAGCGATAAGTCAATGTGCCCTTTTTCTTTGTTTGTCTGGAGTACTTTTGTGACTATTTTTTTGTTTTCTTGCACGAACTCTCTGATGTTTCTTATTCTTCCTGGCGCAATCTCTGATATGTGTATCATGCCGGTTCTTCCGCCGTATTCATCTAGCGTGCAGAATACTGAGTGCGGGTTTATTCCTGTCACAGTGCATAGAACGAGTTCTTCGTCCTGCGGCAGTCCTGTTTTCTTTAAGAGCATTATACGTCGAGAATAAGGGTATTTTAAAAAGGTTTGCTTACTCTAGAACTTCTAGCACTCTTGCTTTTACTCTTGATTTTCCGCCGACTGGGTCTGCGAGTTCTTTTGAGCAGACTAGGCAGAGTACTTTTGTGCTTGCTTTGCCGAACATTATTTGTTCGTTTTTGCACTTCGGACACCTGATTTTGATGAATTTTCCACTGCTTTCTTTCATGCGATTTCTCATTTGAACTCCACCTTTCTTGTTCTGAAGCCTCCTCCGCTGATTCCGTGCATTTTCTTGCAGACTTGGCATTCAAATCGTAAGTCTACTTTCTTGCTTGTTTTTCTTCCTGCCATTCTCCACTTGGTAATTGCGGGTTTTGAGTACTTGCCATGGTTTCCTATTCCCAGTTTGCCTCTTGATTTGATTCTTTTCTTGCTTCCAAAGCTGAGTGGGTGGGCGCTTCCTCTTGTTTTCTTCTTGCCTTCTATTATTTTGTGTTCTGTGTGCGTTTTGCACGAAGGGCAGTATGTTCTTCTTGTCTTTGGAAACTTCATAACTTCTGTGGGTATAGAGGGGGTTTAAAAAGGTTACTGTAGTTCTGTTGCTTTTCCTTGAGAAATGAGTATGTCTGCTAGTTGTTCTGGCAGGCTGGCTTCTTCGTCTGGTTGGTATGGTCCGTATTGTTCCAGTTCTTCTCCGTAGAATTGTTCTATTGCTTCTAAAACTTTGATTTTCTTTATTCCGTGTTGTTCTGCCGGCATTGGAATCTCTTCTTTCTCATCTGGCAGCGGGAGGACTATTGGCAGGATGTCTGGCTCTCTTTGTTCTAGTAGCCTGTGAAGTATTCCGCTTCTGTATTGTGTTAGTACTGAGTGTAAGCTTGCGAACATTACTTGTTCTTGTGCAAGTAAATTTGCCGTATCAACAATGTGTGAGTTTGTCCTGCTTTTGTTGATTGACATGTTGATGATTTTTCTTTCTCTGATGTCGTACAAGTCTTTCAGTATTTTTTTGATGTTTGTTATTTGTATGTGTAGTTTGTCTCTTTCGCTTTGTGAGAATATGTCGTTTTTTGTCAGGTTGTCATCATATGCTTGTTGTTTTTCGCGCAAATAGGTTAGAATGTCTCTGAAGAATCTTTCGTCTAGTTTTTGCAGTTCGTCGCGTGATTTTTCCCTGCGTAATAGCTCGTACAGTGTTTCGTACGTTAGCACTACCTCTTTAGCAGTTTGATCCATGTTTCCCCCGTTAGTAAAATTGTCCTCTACCTATATAAAGATTTAGCTGTCTGAACAATCTCGTTTAAACCCGCAATTCAGGCATGTTATCTTGCATTTGTTGGCTAACATTGGCATTCCGCAGATGTTGCACGGATCGTGTTCTTTTGTTATTAATGAGAAAGCGTATTGTTTGTCAATCATAGCTCACTGGCTCGTCTTTGCCGTTTTCTTGTCTTGCGTAAATGAACAGTAGGTCGCTTAGCCTGTTGAGATATTTTATTGTTTCAGTGCTTACTTTGTGTTTTTCGTTGCACTGCCTTGTTTTTCTTTCTGCTCTTCTGCAGATTGTTCGTGCTAAGTGCAGGTGTGCTGCTGCCTCGTTTCCTTTTGGGAGTATGAATGATGTTTGTTTTGGAAGTTTTTCTTCTACTTTGTACACTTCTCGTTCAATGTAATCTGTATTGTCAGAAGTGATTTTTGGGAATTGTGTGAATTTTGTTCCCATTGCTGAGAGTTCTGCTCCGATTTTGAACAAGTCGTTCATTACTTGGTGTAGAACTTTCTTGGTCTCAATATTCTTAACATAACAGAGCGCTACTCCTATGCTCGCGTTTAGTTCGTCTACTGTTCCGAAGGCTTCTATTCTTGGGTCTGTTTTTGGTACGCGTTGTCCGCCTAGTAAAGAAGTCTCTCCATTATCTCCGCCTTTTGTTACAATTGACATAAAAAAATAAAAATTATGAGCACTCGCTGAATCCGCACTCGTAACAGGTTGGTCCTGAACACCCGCTCAAGTACGCAATATTAGGGCTGTAGCATTTTGGACAGTGTCCTGGCTTGTGTTCTTGCGGGTTGTCTGCTTTCTGCATTTTGGCTTCTGGTGTTGCAATGTGCGGTGTCAGCATTTGTTGTCCTGGCAGGTTGCCCATTTGTGCTAGGAACTTGCTAAGAGCTGTAGATACGGCGTGCGGTATGCTTTCGATTCGTTTTGGTCCAAAGCCGTGTGGTTTGTCGCTTTTGATGCTGTTTAAGTGTCTTCGTAGTTTGTTTACTTCTCCGCCCATTTCAAGGTATTTGCTGATTAGCACTCCCATGATGGAAGTCAGACCAGCTATTTCTGTTCCAATCGGTGCGATGTTTGTGAACACTTTCATTATTTGTCCGTTGTGGTGGTCTATGTGCACGTGGACTGGTCCGTAGCCTGTTTCAAACTGGTAGTACACTGAGCCCATGCCTTCTGTTGGGTCCATTTTTGGCATTTCTTTAATGGCTTCTTTGGCATCTCTCTTTGATATGTTCAGGACTTGGTGGCTCTTGCATCCGTCTCGGTATACTGTGATTCCTTTGCAGTCTGTCTCCCATGCCATCATGTATGTTTGTTTGATGTCTTCTACAGATGCGCTGTTTGGCAAATTAATCGTTTTAGAAACGCCGTTGTCTGTGTGTTTTTGGAATGCTGCTTGTTGTTTTACGTGGTATTGTACTGGTATGTCGTGCGCGCTTCCAAATGCCAGTTGTACGTTTTCTGGGATTTCTTTGACGCCTCTTACTGAGTTGTGGTTTGCTTCTATTTTCTTCCATAACTCTTCAGGTTTCAATCCGAAGTAGTTGTTTGCTTTTGCTACGGTCAGGAATATTGGGTTGACTTCGTGGAAGACGTCTTTTTCGTCTGGCTCTTTGTTTGCTTTCAAAGCGTCTAGCGCTTTTGCGTTATAACGCGTGTACGCGATTCCGAAGAAGGGCTCTATGCCGCCGCCTTGCAGGCCTGCACAAATGGCTATTGTTCCTGTTGGCGCGATTGTTGTTCTCGCGCAGTTTCTTGGTCGTCCTTTTGCCCATTCTCTGTAGTATTGTCCGCTTTGGTCGTAGATGCTGTCTTTGAAGTTGGGGAAGACTCCTCTTTCTATGGCGAGTTCATCGCTTGCTTCGAGTGATTTTCCGCCGATGAACGACATTACTTCTTCGCCTTTTTGCAGTGCTTCTTCGCTGTCATACGGAATATTCAATAATGCCAGCATTTCTGCCCAGCCCATTACTCCTAGTCCTATTCTTCTGTTGCCTTTGGCAATCTTTTCTATCTCTGGAATCGGATAATTGTTAACGTCAATCACGTCATCTAGGAATCTTATTGCTAGTTTGACTATTTCTCCCAGTCTTGCGTAATCTATTTTGCCCATTACTACGAATTTGCTCAAATTGAGCGATCCTAGGTTGCATGGCTCGTATGGTAGTAGTGGTTGTTCTCCGCATGGGTTCGTGCTTTCAATTTGTCCTAGTTTTGGTGTTGGGTTTGACAGGCTGTTGTTGATGTTGTCTAGCCATATCATTCCCGGGTCGCCTGTTTTCCACGCGTAATCGCATATCATGTTGAACATTTCTTTCGCGCTTGTTTTGCTGTGGACTTCTTTCGTTCTTGGATTGACTAGTTCTATTTCTTGGTCATTTTTGACTGCTTCCATGAACTTTCTGTCTACTGCGACTGAAACGTTGAAGTTTTCCAATTTTCCTTCTTCTGCTTTGTGTGTGATGAAGTCAAAGATGTCTGGGTGCCAGTATGGGAGTATTCCCATGTTTGCTCCTCTTCTTGTTCCTCCTTGTTTGACTTCTTGTGTTGCGTAGTTGATTATGCTAAATGGTGACAGTGAGCCTGATGCCACTCCTTTTGTGCTTTTGACTCTGTCTCCTTTCGGCCTTACTCTGCATCCTGAGAATCCTGTTCCTCCTCCTGATTTGTGGATGAGCATTGTTTGTTTGACTAGGTCTCCCCAGGCTTCTATGCTGTCTTCTATTGGTAAAACGTAGCACGCGCTTAGTTGTTGTAGTTCTCTTCCTGCGTTCATTAGTGTTGGTGAGTTTGGAAGGAAGTCGAAGTTTGCGAGCATGTCGTAGTATTGTGTTGCTGTTTTGAGTACTACTTCTCTTGCTTTTGGACTGCTTTCAAGTATTTTGTACAGGTTTTGTACGAATCTTCTGTGGTTTTGGTCTTGGTCGCTGTAGTTTTTCGCGCCTACGTGTATTAATAGGTGTTCGCTGGTCTCGCCATTGCCTACATCTACCCATTCTTGGCTGTATCTGACGCCTGCGAATAGTTGGTCTCTTGGTACTTCTGGGTGGTAGAGTGCTTCTGAGAGTGCGATGTTTTTTGCTACGCCCCAAAGCCAGTTTTCAACGCTTGGGTCATCTCGTAGGTATTTGTCTTTGATGACTTTTCTTTGGTTTTCTGTGAGTGGGATGTTTCCGAATGGCGGCTTGTCCCAGATTTTTAGTTCTTCTGTCGTGTTATTTATTGGCGTCATTATGGTTCTGCCTCCAGCATCTTTTCTTGTTTCTTTAGTGTTTTAATTGCATCTACGAATTGGTTTGCGTCTTTGAATTTTTTGTAAACGCTTGCAAATCGTACGTAAGCGACATCGTCGAGTTTTGCGAGTTCTAGCATGACGTGCTCTCCGATTTTCCTGCTGCTGACTTCCTCTTTGTCTGATTGTCTTAGTGATGCTTCTATTACGTCAATAACTCTTTCCATGTCTTCTCTTTTGACTGGTCTTTTCTCGCAGGCTCTTAGTATTCCTTTGAGGACTTTTTCTCTTGAGAATGGCTCTCTTCTTCCGTCTCTCTTTACGACTGAGATGTCGAATATTTCAGCGCGCTCATATGTTGTGAATCTTTTGGTGCACTCTGTGCATTCTCTTCTTCTGCGTATGCTGTCAGAATCTGGTGTTAGCCTGCTGTCAAGAACTTTGTTGTCTGTATGCTGGCAAAATGGACACTTCATTTTCTGTAATTCGCCTCTTTTCACTCACAATGTACTCAAAAGTGACGAAAAACCACAACATCTTGTGGTCTTCGTCGGAGCAACTTACTAGATGTTGAATTCATATATAAACATTATCGCACAAGAACATATATTCTGCTAAATATTTTTTCACTATGCTTGACCTACTTGGAAGTGAAACTTTTTTGAAATTTCGACGAAAAAAGAATTAACAGTTGAAATTAAATCAAAACCGCATTAACTGTTCCGCTTTGTCCTGGTCTTGATGTTACTTTTGCTTTTCCTGCGTCTGTTGTTATTACTGCGCCTTTGACTAGGACGTTTCGTCTGACGAAGTGTCTGTTCGCCTGGCACTCGTCGACTGTTTTGATTGCTGCTTTTACGTATTTCTTTGTTTTCGGGTCTAGTACGTTTGCGAATTGTGCTACTAGGACTTTCATTTTTCTTGAGTCGCCTTTTGTTTTGATGACTTTGACGTTTTGCTTGCCAACCTTGGTCATTGCCGGCATTCTTCCTATCTCGAACTTTCTTTTAGATCTGGCTATGTTGTACAGTCCGCCTGTTGGCTTTCTTGACGTTCTTGCTCTTTGTACTACTACCATGGGTAGTGGTTCGATAGGGGTTGTTTAAAAAGCTTTCGTATGTCGTGGGATCGCAGATCCCACTTGAGTGTTTTTGATCAAACTTTTTTAAAAAGTTTGGTCAAAAGGTTTATATTGCCTCAATTATCTCCTTCGGGTATGCGTGTATGGTTATTTGCATTCCTGTTGGCAGTTCCTTTTTCTTACGGTTTGCTCGTCGAAAGTACTAATGTGATTGGCGGCCATCCTGTCTTGTATGGTGATGTTATTGCTTACGAGCGTGATGGTTTTGTTTACGTTTTTGATCTTTCTAAGGATGAGGAGCGCGAGATTTCAAAAGGCAGTAATCCTTCTTTGTTTGGTTTTACTGTTGCGTTTGAGACTAAGGAGTCTGATGTTGATTTGAACGAGGATGGTGACAAGGAAGACGTTGTTATTCAGTTTGCTAATGTTCAGGACAAGAGTGTTGTGAACATTAAAGCTGTTGGAAAAAATCCGGTCGTGTTTTCCAGCTTCATAGTTTTCTCAACTAATGAAAAAGACTTGGGTGTTGATTTTTCTAATGATGGTGATTTATCTGATGATATTCTTAGACAGTATGATATTGATAAGAAGGATGTGGTTAATCTGAAGGCTGTTGGTGATTTTCCTGCTCTTAACCAGCATTCTTTGGTTTTCTTGACTGATGAGCATCAGGTAAGTACTGATTTGAACGGCGATGGTGACAAGAAAGATATGGTTCTGCGCGTTTTTGACAAGGAGACAAGACAGGTTTCTAATGCAAAGATTACGGCGTCAAGGCCGTTCATAGCCAAGACTGGAAAGGCCGTTTTTGTTTCTGGCGATGAAATTGTTGTGTTTGACGCAAAGTCTCAAAAGATTGTTGAGACTGGCGTTGTTGGAAGTTCTCCGAGCATTTCTGGCGATGTTGTTTTGTTTGAGCGTGATGAAAACTTGTATGGTTTGTCTTTGGACTCTATCAGGATTGCTAAGCTTAATGTTGCGGGAATGATGCCGTCTGTTTTTGAGAACAGTGTTGCGTTTGTTTCGTCTGAGGGCGTTCTTGGAGATTTGAATAATGATGGCGATCAGAATGATTTGATTGTTCGTTTTGCTAAAGAGGAAGATATT
>CAZDUA010000034.1:0-51467 GCA_964508495.1 uncultured Methanosarcinales archaeon
AATTTTTGCGAGAGAATTCTTAACAAGCGCGGGTTGGATGAGCCTGTTAAGACTAGCTTTTTGTACGTTATCATGTGGAATTTGGAAAAGATTGCTGATGAGTACAAGTATGTTTGCGAGCACTTGTCTGTTCATAAGAAAGTTTCAAAAAAGTCTTTGGACTTGTTTGAGAGTGTTAATTCTTTGTTAAGGAGATATTACGAATTGTTTTACACGTTTGATGTTGCTCAACTGAGCAAATTATCAGATGATTTCAAATCTTTAAGGATTAAGATAGAAATGGAGTTGGCAGGTGGCGAGGACGCTTTAGTTTTGAGCCACTTGCATCATATTGTTTTGAAGACTGCTGACTTTTCTGCATCCACATATGCTTTGCACGACTAATTTTCGTGCACGACGCAATTCATGTAAAAACTACTATTGACAGATATGAAGTGTGACTGTTACGTCCAGTCCTGGTCTGATTTTTTCTGGTCTTGAGCTTCCTTGTCTTTCTCCTTTGCAGGCTGTCGTGTTTATGAGTATTTGTTCTACTGATTCTGTTCCGTTTATGTAGAATGTGTATTGTTTGCCCCATTTGCCTAGTGTTTCGCTGAGCATTTGTGCTATCATGTATTCTGCCATTTCGCAGGTGTTTTTGCCTGCTTCTTCGTCGCATCTTGTCGCGTCTTCGTAGGTGTTTACCGCGCAGTTTTGTAATAGTTCTCTTACTGTTCTTTTCGCGCATGATTGTGATGTTGTTCCCATCATCGTGTTTAGGAAGTTTGCTGCTTGCACGCTTTCTTTGACTCGCGCAACTTCTCGTGTTGGTGTTTTTGTTAGTATGATGACTGCGAATAATAGGCCGATTGCGAGCAGTATTACGATTATTACGAGGCCGAAGATTTCCATTTGTCCTCTTTTAGACATAGACTGCCACCTCGATTATTCCGAAAGCGTAATTATCTTGCCAGGCGTCGTATAGCAATATTGGGCTTTGTGTGACTAGTCTGGCCGTGTAAGATGGTACTTCCTTCTCAACGCCGTCTATCTTTTTCAGCTCGGTCGGTATGTTGTCATATAGTGTCCAGTTTCCTATTCCTGGGAATGCTTCTGTGACTGTTATTGTTGCGTAGCCGAACTCGTTGAAGTAGTCTGTTTGTGCTTGCTCGTTTTCTAAGATGAGCGTGCTTAGTTTTGTGAGTTTTATTTTGTCCACGCAATTGTCTTTTTGTGTTACTAGGAATGAACAGTCTAGTTCTGGCATGTAGAGTGATTTCAAAACGATTTGGAATGCGTATTGTTCGCTGGCTTTGACTCTTTCTTTTTGCAATGCTGATTGTTGTGCTGCGAAGTAGAATATTGAACCTGTTGCTAATAAGAAGAAGAACACGATGAGTACTGCGATTGTTTCAAACATTTTTATTTGGGCTTTTTTCATTTTTTAAAATAATTCAGGACAGCTTTGTTGCAGGTAGTTTCTGTTTGCCGCGTCTAGGTTTTGTTTTAGTGAGTTTAATGGCGTGATCATTGCCTCGTTTAGCTTGCCGGCCAGGATTTTACTGCAGCTGTGTTGTTGGCAGAGCAAGTCGATTACTGGAGTATTTGCTGTTGCGGACGATCTGCATCTTGCCGCGTCATCTGTGCTGGCGCATACGTTTCCTGTGGTTGGTGCTCCGTATGCGCACCAGGTTTTTCCTGCTTCTATTGCTTTTGTTTCTAGTTCTGCTGCTCGTTCTGCGTATAATTTTGATACGTAGCTGAGTTTTCTGAATGCTGTTCTCATTCCGCACTCGTACATTGTTGAGTCTTCTGCGAATATTGCGGCGTACAATCCTGGTGTTCCGACATAGCTGAGTATTGGTCCTGCTTGTAGTGTTGTTTCTCTGTTGTCTTTTGTGTAGAATTGCACGCTGCGTTCGTCTATTCTTATGGCGCTCGCGCTTGCTTTTGCAAATGACTCGTCTAGTGTTGCTGGTTGTACATTTAGCAGAATGAATTTTGTGTGTTGGTGGTCTTGTTCTTTTATGCTAGTGAGTTCTGTTTTTGTTATATTTTCATATTCAATTAATGGTGGTATGTTTTTTGCTAGTTGCTGTAATAGTAGCTTGCTTGTTGAGTCTTCATCATAGACAAAGTAGTATTTGATGTTTGGATTGGTTAGGTAGAGGAAGTTTGTTACTCTGTATGGTAGTTTTAGCTCGTTTGCCCAGACGACTATGTCTTGGTCTTTTAGTATTGATGGGGCGAACATTGCTTTGTCGCCGAAGTCTCTTGGCGCGTTTCCTATTCTGAATCTGCACTCGCATCCTTGTGTGCATTCGAATGCTATTCCTTGTGGTGGTACTGGCAGTCTTTGTGCTGTTCCTCTGCTTACTATTGCGCCTGTGAAAATGTTTTCTATGTCTGTTGCGAGTGTTAGTTGTAGTTTTTCCTGGCTTAGTTCTTTTTGTTTGTGTGCTACGCTGAAAAAGAATGCGAGTATCAGCCCGCCTGCCACCATGATGAATATCCAGTGGAATTGCATTTCAAACCCTTTTTTCCCAAGGAAAAAAGGACCAGTCGAACTATGTTCGACGCGACCACTTTTGTTAAAGGGAGGCCGTGCGCTCCGTGCGGAGCGCACAGCTTTGCGGTCATTTTTCATTGTGACCATGCTGAGATTTTGGCTTTTTTGCCAGTGCCTTCAAGGCGTATTGTGATTATTCCTGTGTTTGGTATGCAGACGTAGCCATTGTCTACTTGTATGTCCGGTAAATCAATGTCTTGTGTTCTGGGCACTATGAACACGTTCGCATTTTTGACTTTGCACGCGTCTTCTGCCCATCTTACTGTTATTGTTTGTTGTGGGAGTACGAGTTTGGGATTTACGGTTTGTATTTTGGGGTCGCACGTGTTTGAGATGTAATCAAAAAAGCACACGCCTGAGTATTTGCTGGGCAGTTTTAGTTCTAGCTTGCGCACTGTTCCGAAATCGCGTTTGACTCCTTGTACTGCTATTTCCAAATCAGTTCTGAAATCTACGAGAAGTACTTGTTCTTGTCTTTCTATGAAGTATTGGACTGCTTTGTAGCCGTATGTTACGATTAGGATGAATACTAGTCCTGCGAGTATGAACACGAATATTTGTCCTATGATTTGCGCCTTCGAAGTGCGAAGTACTTTGAAGCTCGAAAAAGCCTCGCTTTTTCTTTGTTTTTTATTTGTGTTTTTTCTTCCTGCCATAGCCTTCCAGTTCTTTTTCAAATTCTTCTTGGTGTTCTTTGTAGTATTCTGATGTTATCTTTAGTCGTCTGAATAGTTCTTCGATTTCTTCTTTTGTGAGGAGCCCTGCTGTGAATTTTTTGTATTTTGCAAGAAGGTCTTTTAGCTCTTCATCGTCTATTTCTTCCAGCATCGCGCGTAGTCTTTGCAGTGGTTCTTCTGGCCTGATTTTTTCTTTGTGCGCTATTTTTTTGAGTTTTTCCAGTGCTTCTGAGAACTTTTTGGGTGGCAATGGTTTTTTCTTGATTTCTTTTTCTAGTGATATCCATTCTTTTTCTGGAATTTCTTCTTTTTTGGCGAACGTTCTTAGTTTTTCTACTTCGTCTGCTTTTTTGGCTTCAACTGCCGGTCTTGCTTCTGCTTTTGGCACTGCTGTTGGTTTTCTTTTTTCTTTTTGTGCTTGCAGTGCGAGGTATACGCCTGTCGCAATTCCGCCGATTGCCAGCATTATGAATAGGAAGTATAGGAAGCCTTTGAATATTGATGGCGGATGACTATCAGGATTTGTTGGGTCTGTTCCTTTGTCTACTTCTTTTCCATCTTTCCAGCCGTCTCCGTCTGTGTCTTTCTTTGTTGGATTAGTTCCTGTTTGGAATTCTTGTAAGTTTGTTAGTCCGTCTTTGTCTGGGTCTGCATCTGCTGCTGCTTCTGGGCAGTCTATGCAGTCGAAGTTGTCCATTCTCCATCTGTCGTTTATTTCGTCGCCCAAGCTGTATGTTTGGCTTGGCCCGCATCCTTTTTCGTTTACTGTTTCATCTGGTGGTGTTCCTAGGCATTCGTCAATGTCATCTGAGACTCCGTCAAGGTCGTCATCGCCTATTGGTTCTGACGTGCAGACTTTGGTGTCTGGCCTGCATCTTAAGGGTTCTTCACAGTCTGTGCTGTCAGCGCAGTTTTGGCTTTCTTTGCACCTTTCGCATGGTCCTCCGCAGTCTATGTCTGTTTCTCCGCCTTCTGGTGTTAGTATTTTGTCAAAGCATGGTGGCGCTTCTGCGCACACGCTTGTTTTGATGTCGCAGTATCCTGAGTCGCAGTTGTCATGGTTGATGCATACTTGCTCATTTTTGCACTTGAGGCATGGTTCTCCTCCGCAGTCAACGTCTGATTCTAGTCCGTTTATCGCTCCATCATCGCATCTAGCCACTTTGCATATTCCCTCTTGGCAATAGTTTGTTGCGCAATCTAAGTCTACATCGCATTTTTTGTTTTCAGAACATCCGTCGCATGGCCCTCCGCAGTCTACATCTGTTTCATTTTGGTTTCTTTCTCCGTCAAAGCAGGGTTCTGGTGTTCTTGTTATGTCTACTGTTACTCCGTTGCTTTCAAGTGGCTCGCTTTGCAGTCCTACTTTGTTGACTGCTTTTACGACGAACTTGTATTGTTTGTCGTTTGATAATAAGAATGGTGTTCCGTTTTGTGTTGTTGAGATGAATATTGGCTCTCCTGTTGTGATGTTGCTGACGTAGTCTTTGACGATTACTCTGTTTCCTGTGAATTCTCTGAGTGTTATCAGGAAGTATGATATTCCGCTTTCTGGGTCTTCTGCGGTTGTTGCTACTTTTATTCTTGTTTTGCTCCAGGTTATTTCTGGGTCGTCTGGGAGTCCTGTGTCGTCTACTGTTTTCATTTCTGGCGGTGTTGTGTCAACAATGACTGGGATTTCTATCACTTCTGATTGTTCGCCTGAGACGTGCGCGCATTTGACATAGTAAGTGTATTCTCCTGATTGGTCTACTTTGACTTGTTGCCATTGGGTGTAGCTTGAGCTTCCTGTTCCCATTGGTTTGGTCGTATCGTCTGGTTGTTCTCCGAAATAGCAGTAGACTCGCTTGTTTGCTACTACTCCTATAGTGAAGTTTAGTGTTCCGAATCCTTGTGGTGTTGCGCTTTTAACGCTTAATGGCAGGTTCAGGTCTACTGTGAAGTTGACTTGTGCTGGTTGTGATGTTAGTTGGTTTTTGCCTTTGCAGGTTATCCAGTACTGGTATATTTTTGGTTGTGTGACGTTTACGTCTGCTCCCATGCTTGTTTTTGGTGTTCTGTCATATCCGGGGAATCTGCCGTCCATTGCTGCGAAACTGCTGGTTACTTGTGAGTACTTGCAGAATCCTGGCTTGTTGATTTGCGCTTTTAGGGTTGTGACGAACAAGTCTTGGTCTGGGATGTAGCGTTCTGCTATTATTGCGGGTTCTGCGAACGCGCTGATTATTTTTGGTGGTTCTGGGTCTAGTGTTAGGTTGAATGTTCTTTGTTTTATTCCGAACTGGCCGAACTGACAGTATATGTGTAATGGGTGTTCTTCTGTTGAACCGTATGGTATGCTTGGTCCTGTTGCAGTGTGTATTGTTCCTGTGCCGTCCATTGGGTTGAAGAATTCGAAGTCAGTGCTTGCGGGTGCTGTTGGCGTGTCAAATACGTACGCGCATTCTGATGGTATTGGTGTTTCTATTGTTATGTTGAATATTGAGTATGGTGTTACGCCGAATGTTGGGTTGAGTAGTCTTATTCCTGGTGGTTGTGTTGCTATGAAGAATGAGCTTTGTTTGTATAATGATAGCGCGTTGAATCCTTGTGCTTCTACTATGACTGTGTATTTTCCGCCTGTTATGTTTCCTGGTTTTGCTGTGAAGGTGTGGTTGTTTGTTGTGGTGAATTGTGCTGTGATGTTTTTTGAGGTTTCTACTGGCACGTATGGGTCTGTGAATGCTTCTGATACGAGTTGTATTCTTGTTAGCGTTACGGGTCTTGTAAAATTTAGTACTATGTCGATTTGTGTTTTGTTTAGTATGCTTCCGTCTTCTGGTGTTATTGTTAGTCCTGCGAGTTCTGGGTCTACATTGAGTTCGTATTGGAGTCCTGGGGGGTCAAAGTAAATGTTTTTTTCGTTGTGCCCGTTTAGCGTGAAAGTGTATGTTCCGTTTATTGTGGCGATTGGTGTGAACTCGTGTGTTTCAACCATGCCTGTTGTTAGTTGTTGTAGTTGTATTGATTCTCCTGGTCTTGAGATTTCTGCGAATGTTACTTGTGTTGGCTCGTCGAAGGTGAACGTGAATGTTGGTTTTGTTGCTGAAGTGTAGACTTTGTTTCCTATGACTCTTCCGCCTGTTACTGTGAAGTTTACTAGTTTGGGCGCGCTGCAATTGTCGCAGGCATAGACTGTTGTTGATTGTACAAGCTCAAGGTTGTTTGCTGAATCTCTGCTGTAAAAGAATATCGTGTTGTTGCCTACATTTAGTTTTCCGATTGTCTTATTTCCTTCTTTGAGTACTGTATTTTTGAGTGAGAGTTTTGTCTGTATGGTTGCTACTGGAAAGTTTCTTGCGTCATTGCACGTGCTTGTTGCATTTTTGACGCACAGGTATGTTTTGTATCCTGTTTTGCCGGCGAAATCTAGTGGCGGGGTGCTTGTTGTTTTTTTGTCAAATATTCTTATGTTGATGAAGTCTACTCTTCCTGCAAATCCTGTTGGCATTAGTGTGGTTGTTGGTGGGAAGTGGTCTTGCTCGCAGGTTTTGTTGCCGTATATGCAGTCTTGGAATCCTGCTCCGGTGTTTCCGTCTGCGTTTTTGACGCATCCTGTTTGTAGTGTGTACTCGCATACTCCTATTTGGCACGTGTCCGTGCTTGGTATTGCTATGCTGTTGTCTGGGTTGAGTTTGACTCCTCCTGATGGCGCTCCGCATTGTAATGCAGTATAGTCTGCGCATGTTGCTTCGTCGCATGTCTTGCTTGTTTTTTTGTCTATGTCAAAGAAGCAGGGGTAGAGTGTGTTGCTTAGCGCATTGCTTCTTTCTTCTCTGCACGCATCCCAGATTATGCTGGTCGCGTTCGTGTTTTCCATGTTTGGCGTTCCTGTCGTGTTGCATAGTTTGCAGTTGTTGTAGCGTTTGTCTATGCACACTCCTATTCCTAAGTCTTCGAAGACATTGCTCCACTGGCAGTCTCCTGCTCCGCAGTTGTCTTTTTTGCACGCGCTTTGAATTTTGTAATCGTAGCACGTCATTCTTGGGTCGCAGCCGTAGCACTTGTTTACTGTTGTCGTGCTTCTGTCAAAAAAGCAGTATCGTGATAGTATTCCTGTTTCGCACGTTGTTTGTGTTGTCAGTAGTCCGAATGGGTCAAATCCTACGTTGCATGGCTCTCTTGTTATGCATCTTGGCCCGCTTTCGTCTGCTATGCAGAATTGTTTTAGTTTTGGATCGCATTCTACTTGCGGGCTTGGTGCTACGAGCAGGTTGTTATCGTTGCACTGCCATGCTTTGTTGAATCTTGTTGCAAAGGTTTGGTTTACGGCGATGCCGAATTGTGTTGCAAATCTTGTGCTGTTGGATTGTGCGTACCCGTATGTTGAAAGATAGTCGTAGTATTGGTCGTATGAGAAGTAGCTGATGCAGAATTTGTCTTCTTTTTGTTGCCAGCATTCTATGTCTCCTGGATTGCCTGTTGCTATTGCCGGGTCGCTGTCTCCTGCTATGCTGTAGTGTGCTACGACTGAGTATGTGTAGTCGGTGTTGAATTCTAGTATTGGGTCTTCATCTTTGAATACTGTTATTGGTGGTATTAGTGCTATTGGTCGGAAATTTGTGCAGTCTGTTCCTTTGCATCTTGAGATGTTGAGGTAGTCTGCTGCGCATGGCAGTGAGAATGATACTTGGATTGCTTTTTGTGATTTGACTGGTTTTACTAGTAAGGCTGTTGGTGCTGGCTTGTATGTTGGGCTTCCGCACCCTATGACTATTGGCGCGCAATCTGCCGGACAGCTCGTGGTTGTTTCTGTTGACTGGCAAATTAAATCTCCGCATACTCCTCCTGGTGTTGGCGCGAGTGTTGCGTTGCAGTGCTGGCTGCACGTTACTGTTATGCTTGGTGGTGGTCCGACAAAGATGAAGCTTATGCTCGCGCAGTCTGATGCGGTCATGTAGCTTCCGTTGTGTAATACTGGGTCGCAGCAGCATCCTACTGTTGGTTGTGCTGTTGTGAAGAGCGGTATGAGTAGTAAAATGGCCAGCGCTATTGTTGTTATGATTATCTTACTTCGCATATTGCTGTTTGTATTGGTATTTGTTGTGAGTCGAATTCTCCTTCGTTAAACATGTTTGATGGTTTTGCGCTTCTATCGTGTGCGAATACTGTTATTCCGAAATCTCCAAATGATGGCGCGTCTTGTGGTATTTCGTTTTCGCATGAACTGCAAATGTACACGTCAAATGTGACTGGGTCTTCATCTGGGTCTGAAGCTGTTAGTTCGAGTAAGAATGGGTTTGAGGTTCCTGCTTCTTGGCATGGGTCTTCTATACGCAGTGTGTTTTCTGTTGTTGTTATGCGTGCTCCTCTGCCTTCTGGCGTTACGTGGAATGTTGCGTCTTTTAGTGGTTCTGTGTTTATCTGCCAGAGTGCTGGTTTTCTGTTTTTTCTTGGTATCCAGAATTCGAATGGTTTTGTTTTGACTATGCTTTGCGTGTCTTTTACTATTACGAAGCTGTTTTCTCCGTGGGGATATATGCTGACTTCGAATGCTCCTTCGTTTTGTGGTTTGTAGGATACGTCTGTTACGTCTGCGTCAATTATTCTTTTGATTGTGAAATAAATTGTTGCTAATCTGACTTGTACTTTGAGCGCGAAGTCTGTGATGACTGTTTTGTCGCCTGCTGGTGTTGTGATTTCTATTGGCCATTTGAGTTCTGTTGTGATGTATTGTTCTCCGATTAGTTGTTCTGCTTGGCTTGCAAAGATTATTTCTGCTGTTGCATCTCCCGCGCTTACCAAGTATCCTTTTTCTTCGAATGTTGTCCAGCTCGCGCATTCTGCTGTGCGTTTTGCGATGTAGAGTTCAAGGTTTTCTTGTATTGAGTTGGTTACTTGTTCTCCTTCTGGTGTTTTTTTATAGAGGGGTGGCAACCTGCTTATTCCGTAGTAGCCGCTAAATAAGGGGGTGGTTTCTTCTGGCGGGTATGGGAATCCGATGAATGGGTAGTTTGGTGGTTGTGAATAGAACAGGCAGGTGTTGTCTGTTGCGCAGCCGGCATTTCCTACATTGTTTGTTGGCGGCATTATTAGGAAGGACACGTCGAGTGTTCCTAAGTCTTGGTCTGGGTATTTAACGTAGTTTTCTCCTGGCGCTTCGTCATAATTTTTTGTTAATCCTCCTTGTGATTGGTAGATTGTTCCTCCTTGTCTTCCTATTAGTGCTAGTCCTTCTGTTGTTGCTAGTGAGAGGCAGGTGTTGATGTAGTCTTGTATTGGTTGTATTCCTAGTTGTTCCATTCTTTGTGTTGTTTCTTTTCCTTCTATTCGTTCTCCCATTTTTCCGCCGACGTATAATGTGACGCCGAATGCTACGACGACCAGTACTCCGATGATTATGAAGATTGTAATTTGCGCTTTCACTAGTTCACCCTGAGTTTTCCTGTCATGTCCTGCCATGCGTCTACTATGCTGACGGGTTTGAGTATGGGGTTTGATGGTGGTTTTTTGTATGCGACTACATAGAATTCTGTTGGTGATGGTTGGACTTCACAGCTTGCTTTTCCGTCGTATCTTTTGATTATTCTGTCGCACGCGTTTTCTGGTAGTTGTATGTTTGTGAAGTACCATCCTGCGTATTCTGTTGGTATGTTGTTGTGTGTTATGTTTGCTTGTTTGAAGCTGTAAGTGAAGTCTGTTCCTTCTCTTGCTATTGAGATGTAGTTGAATTGTGGTGTCAGGTTGAAGAATGTGTAATTGTATTGTGCGATGTCTGGGTCGTGGATGTAGTCGAACACGTATGTTCTTAGTTTGTTGTATGGTACCATGAAGTAGTCTGTGATTATTGGCAGTATGGGTGGCAGTGGGCTTACTGCTGGCACGTATAGTATGCTTTGCGTGTCGTGGTTGTACCAGACTTCGTCTCCGCACGCGTCATAATCGCCGTCATTGTTTTTTGTATTGTCGCATTCTGTCGCGCTGAGGTTGAGTGCTTGCAGTGGGCTTTTTGTCCCGCTGATATCTGTGTTGATTGCCATTCCGAATGCCATGTTGTTTGCGTAGCGCATTACGCAGATGTTGTTCACACAATTTTCTACTACTCTGTTTCCTGTTTGTGAGCAGAATTTTCTTAGGAACGTGGTGACTGGTCCGTAGTCTGTGCTGTACGCGTACTTATTCAGAACGTCGTCGTATGTGTCGCAGTAGATTGAAAAGTTTGTGTCGCTTTTGTTTAATGCTACTGCGAGTAGTTGTGTTGCTACGAGTCTTGTTCTTGTGCTCCATATTCCATTGTCGCAGTAATTGTCTGCGATGTATTGTGTGTTGTTGATGCATTTTGGTTTTTGTGAGTTTGCTACTTCGCTCCAGTATCTGTCTGGAAAGTTATCCCAGCTTTCGTTGAACGCGTTGCTTACTAGGCATTGGCTTGCTGTTTGGCAGAATCCGACTGATTGTCTTGTCCAGCTGTATCGTACGTTTACTTCCACCCAGTCTGCTGCTATTACCGCAGGTGCCAACAATATTGCGAGAAATATTATTGTCTTTATTGACATCTGTATCCTCTGTCGCCGATGACGTAGTATTCACCAATTATCTTGCACCTTGTGCCGTCCCAGCATTGGTTGTCCGGACAGCATCCTTGTCTTTGTTCTGTTTCAGATGGTGGCGTCCATTTTGTTTCTTTTACTAGGTGGACTGCCGTGCTTGCCGTGAAAAGCCAGTTTCCTGCTGGTGAGCAGATTGTGTGTTGTTGTGCGGTTGAGAATCTTGCGCCTTGTAATGGCGCTCCGCATGGTCCTCGCGATTTTGCTGTTAGTGTTGTTCCTGGTAGAACTTCGCCTGTGCCTGTAATTCCAGGTTGCAATGTTGGGTCGCATTGATAGAATTCTCCTCTGTAGTTTATGATATCGCTTCCCGAGCTTATTGGGTCGCCTGATTTTATGAATTGGTTATTGTAGCATCCTCCTGCTGTTCCTTGTCCTGTTACGTATGGGTCTTCGTACGTTTTTAGTGAGTCGTCTGTTTCCCCGCAGCATTTTGTTCCTGTCCATTTTAGGTTTGCTTTTTCGCACGAATCTTTTCCGTAATTGTCAAGTGAGTTTGTCCATTTGCCGGTTGCAGTGCAGTATTGTTTCATTGAGTTTATCGTCATCGAGTAGCCTGTTGCTTTGGCAGTTTCAGAATAGAGGGTGTCTCCTCCGCACTCGATTATGTTGTTGTTTGTATCGCAGACGTACTCGTGTCCTACAATATCTTTTTTGCCTGTTATAACGTCAAAGAGCGATGCTGTTATTCCGCTTGGGACTGTGACTTGTGTGCAAGAATAGAATTTGCTGCCGTCTGGCACTACTTGGAATGTTCCGCACTTGCCGTCCACGTTTGTGATTAGTCCTTTGTCTACTAGTGCGAGCCATACCCAGCTGTCGTCTGTTTTTTGCGCGCAGATTGCATTTTTGGCGCTGTACCAGTTGCATCCTGCTGCGTTGTAGTATGGTGCGTCTCCGCAACAGTCTCCTAGTAGCCAGTCTTCTGGCGGGTCTTTTTGTGTGCAGATGAGTTCGTCTTGGTAATCGCAGACTGGGTCTCCTGTGTCTGGGTCTACGTTTTGGTCGTCGTTAAGACATGCGACCACGTCGTCTTGGTAGTTTGACGATTGTTTTCTGCTTGTTGATGTTGCTGTGCTTCCGTCATCCAGCCATATGACTGCTTTTGGGTTGTTGCTTGACACGATTATTGTTGTGTCTGTTGGAAGTGAGCCTGTGTCTAATAGCTGGTCTGCTCTTCCTAGGTTTATCAGTCCTGTTCCGCGCAGTGAGAATAAGCTTCGAGATATTGTGTTTGTTATTCCTGATATCGTGCTTATTTTTGTTATTTTGACTTGATAGCTTGTTGTGAGTCGTGAGCCTTGTAGTGTGAATTTGAGTAGTTGTGCTTGTTTATTTAAAGTCCAGACTGGTCCGTTCAATTGTTGATTTGCGAGAGTTTTGCATGTTGCTGCTGAGCCGTCAACGCTTAGGCAGAGCATGATTGAACCGCAGTTCCAATTATTATAGCCGGTGGTGCACTTTTCCATTTGTGCTGTTACTGTTACTGAGGTGATATATTGTAAAGAGCCTAGGTCGTGGGTGTAGTCTTGTGTTGAGTCTTCGTAGACTACGATAAAGTCAGAGTCAGTATCTACTGTTTGGCCTGCTGATATGGTGAAGGTTGCGTCTTGCGCTAGAACTAATGTGCTTAACAGGAGTAAAATTATTATGTAGTATGACCGCATGTTCCCCCCTTTTTATATAGCGTTAAAAACCAAAAAGCTTTATATATTTTCCTCTTTGGATTCCTCTGAAATGAAGTGGATTGCAGTTCTGGTCATCGTTTTGCTTCTTGCAGGGGCAGGATTCTGGTATTATGCCAGACAGGAGAAGGTTGAGACTGCTTCTGATAAGTGTTTGGAATCGCGTAGTGAGCTTCAGACTTTTCTTTTGGGTGTGAAAAATAAGGATTCTTCGCTTTGCCAGTCGCTTGATGGTGGCATGAAAAATCGTTGTTTGGCTTATGTGGCCAAGGATTCTGCGTTATGTAGTTCTTCGGATTCAGAATGTTTGGCTGTTGCAAGTGGTAATATTTCGGATTGTTTTGATCCGATTTGTAAAGCTTGGGCTTCTGGAGATGTATCGCATTGTAATGAGCTTGATGCGGACTCAAAGGAGTATTGTGTGAATTTAGTCTCTTTAAACGCGGAATTTTTTGCTATTAGTGAAGCGCAGTGTTTGGATTATGCGAAGAATGCTATCTGAGTCCTAGTTGTTTGAAGAATGCGGTTAGTTCTGCTGGCGCTCGCATTTCAAAGGGGTTTGTTGCAAAACTTGCTATTTTAATTGGCGTTTTGTATTTTTGCAGGAAGATAAGATTTTGCATTATTCTGCCGAGCAATATTGCTCTTTTTTGTCCTGTGCTTTGCAGTATTGATGAGAAAGAGAAGGTGATGTGGACTTTTTTTTCTGTTGCGAGCTTGCAGAGTACTTGGTTCATTCCTGATTCTCTGTAATGCGTGTGGTCTTTGATGTCTTGTTGTTCAAATCCGTAGACGTAGTTTGCTCCGCGTTCTATTGCTTCTCTGCTTGCTGGACATATCGATGGTACGTTTAGTTGTTTTGCTTTTTGTATGTGTTTTGGCTCGCAGTGGAGCGCGTTTGTGATTTGGATTTTTGAATTTTTGTTGTAGAATTCTTCTTTGTTTTTGTAAGCGAATATGAGTGCTTGTATTCCTAGTTTTTCCGCCATTTCTATGAGTTCTTCTTCGTTCTTGTTCGGAATTACTATGTCTATCATTCGTGAATGGTCGACGAAACCCTTTTAAATACCTATCGTCAGAAGCTTGGAATGTTAGAGCGTGTTCAGAAGATTCTTGCCAAAGCTGGCGTTGCTAGTAGGAGGAAGTGCGAATGGATGATTTCTAAAGGCAGAGTTTCTGTTAATGGCCAGGTTGCAAAGCTGGGCGACAAAGCCGACGGCAGTAAGGACAAAATTCTTGTTGGTGGAAAACCGATTGTTCTTGAGCAGAAGGTTTACATTATTTTGAACAAGCCTAAGGGTTTCGTGACGACTGTTTCTGAAAAACATAACATGAAGACAGTGATGGATATTGTTAAGGTTCCGCAGAAAGTTTTCCCTGTTGGTCGTTTGGACAAGCTTACTGAGGGTTTGTTGTTGTTGACTAATGATGGTGATTTGGCTAACAGGTTGACTCATCCTAGTTTTGCGGTTAAGAAGGAGTATTTTGTTGTTGTTGACAGGCCTTTTTCTGAAAGAGCAATGGAACACTTGCAGCAAGGAGTTCTTATCGATGATAGGAAAGTAAAACTTTCAGGGTGCGAGGTTGCTGGCAGGGAAGTTTTGATTACGATTCATGAGGGCAGGAAGCACATTGTTAGGCGTTTGTTTGAAAAACTTGGTTTTAGTGTTGTAAGACTGATTCGTACAAGGGTTGGAAGTCTTGAATTGGCCAATTTGAAGAGTGGCAAATGGCGTTTTTTGACAGTTGCCGAGCTTACCCGTCTTAACCATTAGCTCGTCGAAAGCTTTTTAAAGGGTTCCTATTCCTCGAGTGTTATGCCAACTGTTAGGTATCGTTCAAGGACTTTTAGGAGAGTTTTTGTAAGAATTCCGGGCGGCACTAGTGTTTTGCGCTATCGTAGGCGCAGGAATGCTAAGCCTCAGTGCGCTGATTGTGAAGCAACGCTTCCGGGTGTTGCTCGTGGAACTAAAGCGCAGGTTAAGGCTTTGCCTCGTAGTGCGAGAAGGCCTGAGCGTCCTTTTGGTGGCAAATTGTGCAGTGCTTGCACTAGGCGTACTATTATAGCAATGGTTAGAAAACAGTAATATTTTCCTGCGGGGTTCGGTGACGTCCTGCGGATGTGGAGGAAAACAAAATGATTGGAATTGGAAGAGTTTGTGTGAAGATTGCTGGCAGGGATGCTGGTTTGAAGTGTGTTGTTGTTGATGTTCTTGATAAGAATTCTGTTTTGATTGATGGTCAGACCAGAAGGCGCAAGTGTAATATTACTCACTTGGAGCCTTTGGACCAAATGCTTGATGTTTCTAAGGGCGCGAGCCACGAGCAGGTTGTTAAGGCTTTCAAGGCGGTTGATGTTTCTATTGTTGAGCGCAAGACTCGCTCTGCTGTAGCTCATCACAGGCCTATTGTTAAGAAGGCTGAAGCGCCTAAGGTTGAAAAGCCAACTGCCAAGAAGCCAGTTGTTAAGAAAGCGCCAGTGAAGAAAGCAGAGTAATTATTTTAGCGCGCCCAAATTTATTTCGCATCCTGCTGTTGGCGTGTGCAGTCCGAATTTTTCTAGTATTGCTGGGTGGAATTCTCCTATGAATCCTGCCATTTTTTTGTTTATGACTATTTTTGCTGCTCTTCCTGGTATGAAGCAGTCTAGCTCGTATTCTTCTATTGAATAATTAATATTTGAATTGCGCAGTGTTGTTTCTACTGCTTGTTTTAGTTCTGTGAATGTGGCTGTTGAGTGCGTGCTTATTGCTGCGAGGTGTTGTTCGTCTCTTGGTTCTTTTTCTTGTATTGTGACTGGTCCTTGTTCGAATATTTTTTGCGGGTATTCTATGTGTTTGTTTTTTGATAAACAGTCGAGTAGTATGGGCAGTATCCAGGTTCGCACGCAGCTATAAGTTTGTGAGATGTGGTTTTCGATTTGTATTGTTCCGAAGTCTTGCACGCTCATTTTGTCATAGAGTAATTCTTTACTCGACAAGACTGCGCTCATTATTTCTTGGTAGCCTAGCCCTATCCATAAGTTGCGTTGTGTGTCTGCGAGTTGTTGTGATGGGAATGTTGCTCCTCTTGTATAAGACGTCAGTGGCAGTGGTTGGAAGTTGTCGTAGCCGTATGCTATTCCTATGTCTTCTATTATGTCTACTTGGTGCATTATGTCGTTGCGATAACTTGGTATTGTGACTGTGCCTGTTTGATAATCATAGCCCATTTTGTTTAGGAATGTTTTAACTTCATTTGTTTTGAGTTCTATGCCGAGTAATTTTGCAATATCTTTTTCATTGAACTTTATTTTCTTGTTTTCTAGGCTTGGCGTGACGACTTTTTTGCCTGAATATTCTATTGTCAGCGAGTGTATTGTGAATCCTCTTTCTGCTAGTGCGTACGCGAATATGTTTGCCACCATGTTTACTGATTCTTCGTCTGTTCCTGTTGTGTCGAAGAATAGTGAGTCGTCGCCGACTTTGAGTCTTCCTGTTTGTTCGCTGTTTATTATTGGGATCAGAGACATTATACTTTTTTTCGCATCAACAAATACCGGGTAGACGCTTTCATTTTTTATTAGGTGTCCGTATTCTTTTCCTTTTGGGTGTTTTTCTAGTGTTTGGCGTAGGCTGGCTGGCTGGTGGAAGTCTAGTGGTGTGAATTTTTCGTCCGGTGATGCTGCTTTGCAATTGACGGGGAATGTTATGTTTTTGAGCGGGTATACTCCTATTGAGATTTTTTGTCTTTTTCTACCGAAATTTTCTGCAAGTTTTTCTTGTAGTTGGATTAATTGTTTTAGCGAATATTCATCTATTTTTTTGCCTGTTGCTTTAAAGCATGCTATGTATGGTCGTATTTTTGTTAGTCTTTTGTCGTAGATTACTTTGTCTTGTGATTTTTGGACTTTGATTGTTGGTATTCCTTTTTGTTTGCCGAGTATGTTTCTGAATAATCTTGCGAGTCCTTCTGGGCTCCATAAGTATGGTTGGTTTGTATCGTTGAACTTAACTGTTATTTCGTTTGTTAATTTGGCGTCTATTTCCGCTTTTGCGCAGTCCATTAGGTAAGTTAGTTTTTTCTCGTCTAGTTTTTGTCCTACGAGTTTTTGTAGGTCGTCTGGTGAGAATGTTATTGTTGGCATTTTTATATCACCGGCGTGTTGCGTAAAAATGACAAATCGTGTGAGAACAGATCGCGTATGTCTTTTAGTCCTAGTTTGAACATTCCTATTCTGTCTATTCCTAGTCCCCATGCGCACACGCTTATGTTCTTTCCCAGTAATGGTGTTACAACTTCTGGTCTGAAGATTCCTGCTCCGCCTAGTTCTATCCATCCTAGTTGTGGATGTTTCGCGTATAGTTCTGCGCTGGGCTCTGTGAATGGGAAATATCCAGGTACTATTCGTATTTCTTCTGTGTCCGCGAATTCTTTTGCAAACATTTTCAACAATCCGACAAGGTGTCTGAATGTTAGTCCTTCTTCTATGATTATTCCTTCTGTTTGGTTGAAGTCTGGCAGGTGTGTTGCGTCTATTACGTCGTGCCTGAATACTCTTGTTATGCCAAAGTATTTTCCTGGGATCTGGAGGTCTTTTGATGCGAGCATTCTTGCACTGCACGCGGTTCCTTGTGTTCGCAATACATGCCTGTGTGTTCTTTCTGTATCAAATTGGTATCTCCAGCCTGCGCTTCCGGTGTTGCCTCCGTGTTCGTGTGCTGCTTGTACGCGTTTTACCAGTTTGTCATCTAATTTTCCGTATTTTGGCTCCGCAATATAATATGCGTCGTGTATGTCTCTTGCGCTGTGGAATTGTGGCATGTAGAGTGAGTCCATGTTCCAGAATTCTGTTTCGACTAATGGTCCGTTCATTTCGTTGAATCCGAGTGAAACAAATTTTGTTCTGACCCAGTCTTGGAATGCCCGGTATGGCTGTTTTTTCCCGCCAGAAATTTGTGGTACGTTGATTGTGACGTCGTAGCGTCTGAATGTTTTGTTTTTCCATTCTCCTGAGCGCAGTATTTGTGGTGTTATCGTGTCGACGAATTTTTCGTCGCGTATTCCTAGAGAAATTAGTTGTTTTCCTATATCTGTTAGTTTTGCTTTTTTAATTTTTTTGAGTTCTACTTTGATTATTTGTTTTCTTTTTTTGAGTTGTTCAAGTGTATTCTTCTGCTCTGGATTTAATTCTGTTGTGATTAATGGGAAGTTTTGTTTTAGGAATTTTTCTTCTGGCAGTTCGCTTTTTAAAAGCCTGTTTCCTTGGTCTGTGATTTTTACTTTTAGTTCCTTTTCATGCAGCAGAATTATTGCGCTTTTTTGTCTTAGCAATCCTATGCAGATATTGACTTCTTCTCGTGTTAGCTTTGTTTTTTCTGCGAGTTTGCTTAACGGTATTTCTTTTTCTTGCAGTGCTATGAGAAATCTTTTCTCAGGAAGTCCGCTCTTCAAATATTCTTGTCCGTTTACGTCTAGGACTATCAATTCTTTTGGTTCTGTCTCTACTGTGACAGCTTTTTTGTTTTCGAGCCATTGCAGTGCGCGCATGGCTTCTACTTCCTGCAGTCCTGTTGCCGCTGCCAGGTCTTCTAGATATGGGTGTCGTGCTAGTTCCGGTAGCACTCGACGCTCATATGGGTGCAGGCTTTGTACGAGCTTTTTGATGTCCATAAAAGAAAGAAAAATAATTATTTAAAAGACGGGTCTTTCATTCCTTTCCAGGCAGTGTTAAACATTCCTTCTAGTGCGCCGGCAAAAAAGGGCGTGTTTACCCAGATTCCAACATCGTATGTTGGATGGACTTCTTGGTCGTCCATTATCATGAATATTAGTTCTTTGCCGTCAACTATGCAAAATCTTGCTTTGCTGTCTGTGTGTTTGACTTCTGCCACGTCTTGTACGTCTTGCACTGCGCTTTTTGTTTCTTTTGTCAATGGCGCTGCAATGCGTATTTTAACTCCTTTCTTTTTGAGTTTTTCAAACACTGGCTTGAGGCCTTCTACTTTTCTCATAAAGCCTTGTGACGTTGTCATTATTGTCACGCTTTTTTCTGCTTTTCTTATTGCCAATTCTAGTTGTGAGTACAAGTTGTGCCTGCCTCTTAAGCTGCCAGAAAGTTCTGTTGGCTCTACTAGTTCTATGCCTTCTGTGTGCAGTGAATTTAACTCTCCTAGTACGTCCGTTTTCTTCAGGTCTTCTAGGCGTTTGACACGTTCTGTTGCTTCCTCGTTGAGGTTCTTTTTGACTCTCTCAAGAACTTCTGTTGGTGGGACTGCTATGTATTTTATTGGCTTGCCCAATTTCATTATTACGAATCCTTTTCTTTCTAATGATTCTAATACGTCATAGCTTCTGCTTCTTGGCACGTTTGCTATGTCAGAAAGCTCTCCTGCTGTTGCTACACCCCTGGATAATAGTGCTGTCCAAATTTTGACTTCGTATAAGTTTAGGACGAAATAGCGTCGTAACTTGCTCAAAAACTCTTCTTTAACAATCATCTTACCTCCCCCCTTTTTGCACGAAAAATGTGAAATTTCACTCCGTTTTTTCCGTGACACGTTTTTGTTATTCACTTGAGGTAAAACAATCCGGTATTAAAACTTTTTGGTCGTACTATTATGAGTTTGTTTCCTCAAAACGTGCTTCAGACGGGGGATTGCCACTCTGAAGTCATGTCCTCTGAGAATGTTTGGATATTTAAGGTTTTGTTGGGTGAAAAATGCTGTTTTCTAAGTATAGTACTTGAAGTATTGTTACTCATAAGAGAGTTTGTAGCGCAATAGTGCTGCTATTCCGCCTAGCCCGTCGAGTTTTTTCCCGCCTGAGTGTTCTCCCGAGATTATTGTAACGTGTCCTTTTTGTTTGTCTACTGTTCTCATTACAGAATCTAACCGTGCAAAGTTATTTTCCTGCCTTAATTTTTGTATTAATGTGTCTGTTACTACTAGTGTTTCTATTGCGCCTGCTATTGCTGTTTCTTCTGTTGCCCTGATGCCATAGACCACTGGCCCTTTTTTTGATATTTCTTGCAGTATTCTTTCTACTAGGATCATTTCTTTTGTTGTTCTTTCTTGTCTTAGTGCGCTGCTTACTTCTTCTCTTTTGAGGACTTCGTTGATTGCTTGTTCGTCTGCTGATGAGCATGTTGCTTGTATGATTTTTTTTCTGAGAGCGTCATTTTTGAGTACTTTGTACAGGTCTTCTTTCCAAAATGCTGGGCTTGCGAGTATGATGAAGTCGAGTTTGTAGCGTTGGTCATATTGTTCTAGTTGTTTGATGATTTGTTCGTAGAAGTTTGTTGTTACTTTTGTGCTGACTCTTTTTCTTTCAACATCGCCTTTCATTTGGGATAATAGTTCTGCTCCGGATCTTTTCATTAGGGCGAAGTATGCTTCTTCTCTGTCGAATACGCAGATGAGTATTTTGGCTTGTTTTGTTTCTGTTGCTTCTTCTAGTCTGTCTAATTGGTAGTTGTACCAATGCTCTTTTTGTATGCTTATGGTGTTTCCTTGTTCTACTGCGAAAGTATGGTAGCTTCCATGAGGAACATCTTCTGGTCCTTCTAGGATTTTTCCGCTTATTCTGAGCGCGTTTGTTGTTTTTGAGAACTCAATTTTTTCAGCGTTTAATGCTATAAACACCATTCTTTTGGTGGCTTCTGCTTCTTCTGTTATTTTGATTTTTCTTGGCGTTTTTCCTTTTATTATGTCTCCTGCATCTACCAATTGTGACAAGTACCATAAATCTTCTGGAGTTTCCACTAGTACTTTGATCTCGCCTTGCTTTAGGTTTTTATGTGTTATTTTCATATATATAGAGGGTCTTGTAAAAACATTTAAATAGTATTCGATATGGGAAGGATGTTAGAAAAAAGGTGATGTCATGAATAGGCGCGGTCAAAAAATGCAAACTGGAGGTCCAGCGGCCACGCTTATTGGTGTTATCACTTTGTTGTTCTTGTTTTATATTTTGTTCTTGCCTCCTGAGGCAAGGCAGGAGTTGCTTGAGGGTGGCAATGATACTGAGTTGGATGAGGAGGAGCGCATGTTGCTTGATGAGGCTCCTGGAAGGCTTACTTTTACTGAGAAGGGTGTTTTTGACCACAGTATTTCTAACATTTATCTTGTAGAAACGAAAAATTCAGTGGTTCTTGGTAAGGAGAATCCTTTTGTTGTTAAGAAGGGCTGGTTTGGAGAGCAGAAGAAGACTATGGTTTTCCCTGTTCAGGACTTGGTGAACACTGAGAATGTTATTTTGAGCTTCCAGGCTCCTGAGCGTGCTGGGACTTTGTTGATTTCTTTGAATGGCCAGTTGATTTTTGAGGGCAAGGTTGGATTGCAAAATCCTCCTCCTGTTTCTTTGCCTAAGACTTTGTTGAGGGATACTAATATTTTGGAGTTTTCGGCTACAGGCGGGTTCTTTTCAAGGAAGAAATACTCGTTGTCTGATGTAAAAGTTATTGGCGATATTACTGATGTCCAGCGTCAGATGGCGACTAACACGTTCACAATTTCTGATACTGAGCACGAAAATCTCAATACTGCATTTTTGGACTTTTTCCCGATTTGCGAGCAGAGGGACGTTGGTGTTTTGACTATCGATTTGAACGGCAAAGTGATTTATTCTGCCGTTCCTGCTTGTGAGAGTTTGAACAGGCAGGACTTGTTTGCTGAGGACTTGCGTTCTGGCAAGAATACTTTGTTGTTCAAGATTACAAGGGGCAGTTATCGTGTTGAGCAGTTGAGGGTTCGTACTATTTTAGAGCCTGTTAAGGCGTTTATTGACTTCTTTAACATTAAGAGCAGCGTGTACAATGATATTTTGGACAAGGACCGGGAGGCCATGTTGTTAATTGAGTTTGTTGATGATGAGAAGGTTAAGCGCGCTGAGTTGAACATTAATGGCAGGAAGGACATGATTGACCAGCGCGATTACAAGTATGAGAGGGACATTAGTTCTTGGATTCGCGAGGGTAACAACTATATTGAGATCAAGCCGCTGACCGAGCTTGACGTTGTCAAGCTGGAAATACGCGTGGATTGAAAATGCCAAACTGGAAAGCGTGGGCTGCTAATTTTGCCGTTCCAGGTTCTGGACTTATTGTGAAGATGGCTGAAAAGTTTAAGAAAAAGCCTGTTGCTGCCGCGGCTGCTGGCGCCATTGGTGTTGCTGCTGTTGCATCTGCCGCTGTGCGTTCTCCTGCGCCTGCATATATTCCTCCCGCTTATACTGCTCAATCCAGTGAAAGTAACACGGGCTCTTGGGCTTCTAAATTGTTCAAGAAAATGGGGAACTTTTTGTTTGTGGGCAGCCCTGGCTCTTTGAAGTCTAAGGTGGGCAAGGGCTTCTTAATCTTCTTTTTAATGGCGACTCTTTATTATGTTCTTGACAGACTCGGCGTTACTCTTCCATTCAATGCTTCTCTTTTGGTATTTCTGGGTTTTCTTGCAATGTTCTATTCCTTTGCTCCTGAATTTACAGCAAAAATTTTTGAGTTTGTTGCAGCAACTTGCGGGTTTTTTATCGTATTCATATTGTCTGCGTGGGCTTTTTCATATATTTCTTGGATGCCTCATCTTTTTGTTATTGGATTTCTCATTCTGTCTGTTTTTGTTTCATTTCAGCTTGCTGGGAAGAAGTGGGGCTGGGTCATTCTTTTAATTAATTTGATGATTTACATTCCTTTGATGGCTACTCCTATGTATCAAACTTTGTTTAGACCTGGAACGCCTATTTACAGCACAATTGAAGGTCAGCAGCAGGCATGGGGTGTAATGTTTAAGGGTGGTTCGGAAGCGTGGGGTTTTGGAACTAAAACTATATCAGAACAAATCATGATTGCTAGTGGTGATTACGAGCAGGGTGTTGAGGCTGAGAGTGAGAGGCCTCTTGGCGTGTTTTTGGATAATGTTGGTATTGTTTCACAGATTGTTAAGGAGAATGAAAACATTGATGTTTATGCGCGTTTGAGGGCTGAGAGTTTTAAAACTGTTGAACCTGTCAGAATTTCTGTTCGTTGTTATGTTGAGGATTGGGCGGAGGAGTTGACTGGCGAGATCAGGCCTCGTTCGCAGTTTAGTGTTGAGGAGTATGAACTGCAGGATTTGGACTGTATTATGCAGGCAAAGCCCGTCTTTGATAAGACTGGGGGGCTTGCCACTGTCATTATGGAAACTTCGTTTAATTTCACAACTAGCGCTTACTTGAAGGGTTATTTTATGGAACAGGATCGTATTAGGGCTTTGCGAAGGCAGCAGCTTGACCCTCTTGACGCTTTTGGTATTACTGATAAGAATCCGCTTGCGGTTTATACGGGCGGTCCTTTGAAGGTTGGTTTGGGTGTTGGCCAACAGCCGATTGCTTTGCTTGCAGAGGAAGAATTGTTATCTGGTGGTAATGAGGCGCCGACTGTTGCAGCCGTGTCAGAGATTACTGGTGCTCAGACTATTGATGGCACTTTTGGTCCTACTTTGACTGTTACGCTTGACCGTAATTGGTTTGAGGGCGAGTTGTTTGAGGTTGGAAAGTTGATAATTACTGTTCCTCCTGGAATGTCTATTGACTCTATTAGCGGTGAGAAAATAAATTGTCCTGTCCAGGCTGGCAAAGAGCACACTTGTACTTTGAGTGGTGATTTGCTGAAGAAGTTATTTACTTCTCCTGTTGTATTACCCAAAACTATCAGGGTGCAGACCAAGATCTATGATCCTGATGTTTTGCTTGCTAATGCTCCTTTAGCTATTAGAAGTTTTAAGTTGACTGCAACTTACAAGTATGTTGTAAAGAAAGAAGTCAGTGTGACTGTGCGTCCTGCGGAGTCTAAGACATGAAGAAAATAATTTTTGTCCTGTTGCTATTGGTTGCTTGTATGGGTCCCATTCAGAAAAAAGTGCCTCAATCTTATGAAGTCATGACTGGTACTTCTGCTTTGGAAGTTTCGTTTAATCCTAATTCGATGAGAGAGTTGTTGATGTGCCAGCAGGCTAACGTGCTTGTTGACATGAAAAATACTGGCACGCTGGATATTGAGGGTGGACTGTGGTCTTTTATTTTGGAAGAGCAGACTTTACAGCCGATTAAAGAAAAGCAGAAGTCTTTTGATTTGGAGGGCAAGTCTCAGTTTAATCCCAGAGGTGGTGTTGCCCAGTTTGAGTTTAAGGTGCAGAATGTTGGTTTGCCGGAACAGTTGGAATCTTATGATAGTCCTTTAATCTTACAGGCGTGTTATACTTACAAGACGTCTGCTGGAGTGCAGGTTTGCGTTGATCCTGATACGAAGAATGTTAATTCTCAGAAGCCTTGCAGGGCTGAGCCAGTTTCTCTCTCAGGAGGCCAAGGCGCTCCTGTTGCGATTACGCGAGTGGAGCCTTTGATGGTGCCTGTTGGCAATAAGGTCAGTCCTAAGTTTGCTGTTTATGCTCAACATGTTGGTCTTGGCACTATTGTTACAGAAGAGGGCGCTGAGCTTGCTTGTACTGGTGGTGAGGAGTCTAAGGCGCGTTTGTCGAGTTACGCCACCGTGAAGGCTGACTTGCAGGGCAGGCCTTTGTCTTGTACTCCTAATCCTGTTCGTTTTGAGGCTGGTAAGGAAGTACGCTTTATTTGTGATAATGAGGAAGCAAAATTTGGATCGGCAGAAGGGACTTTCACGAGTATTTTGAATGTTGAGTTGAGTTATGGTTACGTTAATACTGCTGTTTTGCCTATGAAGATTACGCGTCTTGCTGGGCAGAAGGCGTGTAAGTAGCACCAAAAAGTATTTATAAGGAAGTGATTGAATTGAAGGGTATGAAAAAGAGTGTGTTGTTAGTGTTGTTCTTGCTTGTTTTAGTTTCGTGCGCTAGGAAGTCTACAGAGCCGCAAGTAACTGATTTTCGTTATGGTACTGAGGGTATCAGGATGGAGTTTGTTCAAAACTTGCCTCCGCCGAGATTGTTTGATCGTGAGCCGTTTAATGTTATGATTCAGGTTGAAAACAGGGGAACTACTACTATTGGCCAGCAGGATGGTTCGATTTTCTTGTCTGGTTTTGATAATACTATAATAACAGGAATCAATACGAATGGTATTCCTATTCCAGAAGTTGAAGGAAGGGGTCCGTTTATTCCTAAGGGCGGTATTAATGTTGTTAATTTCAAGGGTGTTATTCAGTCTTTGTCTGGCAAGCGTATTGATAAATATCAGCCGACGATTTTGGCTACTGCTTGTTATCATTATGAGACTGTTGCTAGTGCTCAGGTTTGTATTGATCCGAATCCTTATGCTGCTACGAGCCAGCAGCGTGTTTGTTCTCCGGGAACTATTAGTCCTGGCAGTCAGGGCGCGCCTATTGCTGTGACTAGCGTGCAGGTTGACCCGTCTCCTGGTAAGACGAGGTTTACGATTAATATTCAGAATGTTGGTGGCGGTGATGTTTTCAAGTTTGGTGGCCAGTATTTGAACAAGTGCAGTCCTTATGATGCCGGTCTTGGTTTTGATGAGATTGATTTTGTTCTGGTTGCCGATGTGTCAATTTCTGGAACTAAGCTTGCTGGTTGCAAGCCTGTTGATAATCAGGGTTTTGTCAGGTTGGCTAATGGTATGGCTTCGTTGTATTGCGAATATAGTGGCATGCTGGGCCAGAGTGCTTATTTGACTCCTTTGAATATTATTTTGCGTTATGGTTATAGGCAGAGTATTGCAAGGCCGATTGAAATCAGGCCTATTGCGTAAAGTTTAATAAGCTGTTTGGAGTGAAAACTGTAAAATGAGGCGATTGTTTGTTGTTTTGATGTTGGCTCTTCTTATTGTTGCCTGTAAGGGTGGCGCTAAGACGCAGGTTAGTATTGAGACTCCTTTTATTGGTGGAACTCAGGGTTTGGCTCTTGGCTTTCAGGATTTCAGGTCTGAAGTGTTTGATAGTGGCAGCGATCCTTTTGATGTTGTGGTGAAGTTGGAGAACAAGGGCGAGACTCTTGTTAAGAGCGAAAATGTTAAAGTTAGTATTTCTGGTATTAATCCTGCTGAGTTTGGAAAGAGCGATGTTGATTTGACTTTGAACGCTCCGGATGATGTTATTGAGAATAGGAAGCAAGCGCAGGGTATTCTTCCTGGTCCTCCTGTTTTTGTCGAGTTTATTGGTTTGAATCATAAGAGTCCTATTTCTGGTTCTTCCGCGCAATTTACTATTCGTGCTGACTTGTGTTATTTGTATAGGACTAAGGCTGTTAGCAAGTTGTGCGTTCGTGAGAACATTTTGACTCCTACTGCTGGCGGTATTTGTGAGATTAATCAGGACAAGCCTGTTTCGAATAGTGGTGCTCCTGTTCAAATTTCTAGCTTTAAGGAAAGTGCTCGTGCTAAGGACAAGATTGGTTTCACGTTTGAGATTAAGAATTCTGGTCAGGGCATTGTGTTTGAGAGGAATTCTTTCTGTGATAGGAGCGAGCGTAAGAAGGAGAGCAGGGTTTATGTTATTGTGAGCAGTGGTTTGGAAGGTTTGGGTTGTACTGGTTTTGATAATACTGCTGTTGGCAGCGAGGGCTTTGTGACTTTGTATGGTGGCAGCAAGATTGTTTCTTGTACTCAGAGTGTTTCTTCAAGGTCTGACTTTGAGCAATTGGTCAACATGGAAGTTATTTATGATTACGAGCAGACTACACAGACTACTTTAGCTGTTAAGAGTTCTGGCGAGTAATTAAGCGCCTGCAAGAACGAATTGCGCGAGTAATGCTTCTAATTGTACAAATTCATCAGAGCCTTCTACTAGTCTGAATTCTGTTTCTCCGCATTTGTCTATTAGCGTGACTTTTTTTCTTCCGTCTATTTCTAAGTTCCAGATTTCGCTTTGTATTTGTTTTATTGCGTCTAATCCTGATAGTCCGTAGCGTAGCATTACGTCTAATAGTTTTTCTCTGGCTTTTATGAAGTCTCCTTTTAGTGCTGTTGTAAGTACTTCTTTGACTTCTGTTGGCTCTGCTACTGATGCGAGCGAGTAGATTGTCTCTGGCATTATTGTTTTCGCGACTGCCGCACAGCTTTGCAGTATGTTTGTTACTCTTCTGCAGTCTCCTTCTGCTACTGTTACTAGCGCTTCTTGCGCTTCTTGTGGCATGTTGAGATTTTCTTTTGCAACTATGTTTTTGATAAGTGAGAGGACGTGTTCTTTTGCTAATGGTTTGAATCTGAATATCGCGCACCTGCTTTGTATTGGATCTATTATTTTACTGCTGTAATTTGCTGCTAGTACAAACCTGCACGTGCTGGTGTGGTTTTCCATTGTTCTGCGTAGTGCTTGTTGTGCTTCTTTTGTTAGTGCGTCGCACTCGTCTAGGAAGATTATTTTGAATGGTACGTTTCCTATTGCTTTTGTTCGCGCGAAATCTTTGACTTTGCTTCTTACGATGTCTATTCCTCTTTCGTCGCTCGCGTTTAGTTCGAGGAAATTTTCCCTGTATGATTCTCCGAAGAACGAGCGTGCTATGACTAGTGCTAGTGTGCTTTTGCCTACTCCTGCTGGTCCTGAAAATAATAGGTGTGGTAGGTTTTTCTGTTTGACGAACGCCTTGAGTTTGATAACTATTTCTTCTTGTCCTTTTAGATCGTCAAACGTTTTTGGGCGGTATTTCTCTGTCCAAATTACTGATGATTCGTCCCCCATGTAGTTTTGGCTAAGTTGTATCTATAAAAAGATTGTTGTAAAAGAGAATAAAAGTAGAATTATACTATGTCTTCTTCAGAAACGACTAAGAAGTCTCCCATTGCGATTACTGCGCTGAATGGTATTAGTAGTTCTCCTGACTTGCCTTTTTCTAGTTCTAGTTTTTCTGTGTATTGTGTTGGGCTTTTGAGTACTACGTGGATTAGTTCGCCTGATTTGACTTCAAAGATTATGTCTCCTACTTCGCCGAAGCGTTTTCCGCTCTTGCTTACTACCGTCTTGCCTATTAGTTGTTTTGAGAACTTTTTTTGATCGTCAAGCATTGCGTATCACCTTTCTTGAATGATAACAGCTTTCAAATTCACTGCATATTTAAAGGTTTCGTTGGACTGTTATAACTGGTTTTGTACGAAAACAGGGTTCTTGCAGGATGTGCAGTTTTCTTTCCCGCACCCATCAGGCAGTTCTTTGTTTTCTAGGCAGGTTTTGACTGCGTTTGCAACTTCTATGACGTGTTCGCGTAGGAATGGGTTGAGTACTACTGGTCTTCTTGAGTTGTGATCTACGTACTGGACTATTGCGTCTGGGACTGTTGTGCTGAATACGTCTTCTAACATTAGGGCGTAGCTGGCCGCTTGTATTCTGTGTTCGTTCCAGACTCCTTCTTGTGGCGGGTTTCCACTTTTGAGTTCTACAGGTACTAGTATGCTGTCGTAATATTCTAGTCTGTCTATTCTTCCTTTGAGTCCTAGTTTTTTGCTTTGGAGGGAGTATTCTGTTTTTACTTTTGGCGTGATGGAGTGCCAGAGTTCTTCTCCTGTTAGTCCTTTTTGTAATAATGGCATTATTCGGTTTGCTCTGTCTATTGCCTCAAATTTTACTATTGGGAGTGCTTTTTGGAATGCTGTTGTAAGCGGTACACTTACCATTCGGAGCGCGTTGGCTTGGTTGACTATTATTGTTTGGAGCAGTTTGGTGAATTTTGATTGGAAAATTTCTTGCAGGTTGTCTGTTTCTTTAAGTGTGATGATGACGCCTTGGTCTTCTTGCGTCATGGTTTCGTGTAGTTTGTGTTTTATGAGTCCGAGTATCATTACATCTCGTGGTGGTTCTTTGATGTCTAGTACGTACGACAAATAGAATTGTCTTGGGCAGTATACCCAGCTTGATAGTGCTGAGACGGGTATTAGGTTCATTGCTCTCTGGCTTTGATGGACTGTTTTTATAGTTTGTTAGCAGATGTCCAGTGCAAAGATTTATAAAAATGGGTATGGGTGTTGGTTGTATGAAAAACGAGGAGCGCTTGGCTTTAATCAAGGAGGTTGGCCAGGAAGTTATTACTGAGGAAGAGCTTGTTAAGTTGCTTTCTGAGAAGAAGAATCCTGTTGCTTATGATGGTTTTGAGCCTAGTGGCCGGATTCATATCGCTCAGGGCTTGGTGCGCGCCATTAATGTTAACAAGATGACTGATGCTGGTTGTACTTTTAAGATGCTTGTTGCTGACTGGCATGCTTGGCTTAACAATAAGCTTGGTGGTGACTTGGATAAGATTCATACTGCGGGCGAGTATTTTGTTGAGGTTTGGAAGGCGTGTGGTATGAACTTGGACAGGGTTAAGTTTGTTAATTGCAGTGATTTTATTGAAGACCCGGCTTATTGGAAGAAGATTGTTGAAATTTCCAGGCATACTACTATTCAGCGCATGGTTAGGTGTAGTCAAATTATGGGCAGAAAGGAAAGCGATGTTCAGCATGTTTCTATGTTGTTGTATCCTGCCATGCAGGCAGCGGATATTTTCCAGTTGGAAGTTGATATTTGTCAGCTTGGCATGGACCAGCGCAAGGTGAACATTCTTGCGAGGGAGATTGCTCCTAAGCTTGGCTTTAAGCCTCCTGTTGCCGTTCATCATCATATGCTGATGGGATTGTTGCAGCCTGCTTCTGACGTTAAGGATAGTGTTGAACGGGCTATTTCTTTGAAGATGAGCAAGAGTAATCCTGACAGCAGTATTTTCATGGATGATTCTTCTGAGGATATTAAGCGTAAGATCAGCCGAGCGTGGTGTCCTGAAAAGCAGGTTATTGAGAATCCTGTTCTTGAGTATTGCAGGTATATTTTGTTCGAGCGTTTTAAGGAAGTTGAGATTAAGAGGCCTGCTAAATTTGGTGGTAATGTTTCTTATCATTCTTTTGCTGACTTGGAGGGAGCGTATGGTGAGGGTAAGATTCATCCGATGGATTTGAAAAATACTGTTGCCGATCATCTCGACCAGCTTATTGAGCCGGTCAGGAAGCATTTCTCAAAGGGTAATCCTGCTAAGCTTTTGGAAGAGGTTAGGAGTTTTGCGGTTACGAGATGAGATTGCACGATTTTCAGAAGCGTTTGCTTGATGGCAATATTGATTTTGCTTTGTTTTTTGATTCGGATGCTAATTTGACTTATTTTGCTGGTGTGAAGCCTGATATGGCATGCCTTGCTGTTCCGTCTGAAGGAAGGGCTTTGTTGTTCGTGCCTGGTTTTGAGGCTGAAAGAATGGCAAGAAGTTCTTTTGTTGATGTCGTCAAGGTTGAAAGGGAGTTCTTAAAAGTTATTCATTCTCATTTTGAGGGGAATCGTATTGGTGTTGTTTCTAGCAGTCTTTCTTATCTGCACGCGGGGCGTGTTAAGGATGAGTGGGATGCCAAACTGGTGGATGTTAGCGGGGTTTGCAGGGATTTGCGCGTCATTAAAACGAAAGATGAGATTGCGTTGATTACAAAGGCCTGCGCGATTACTGATGTATTGTTTGATGAATTATGCAAACAATTGCCTTTTTGTAAGACTGAATTGGATGCTGCAAGTTTTTTGAAATTGCGTATGAGCCAGCTTGGTTTTGAGCCGAGTTTTGCGCCGATTGTTGCGAGCGGTAAGAATGGCGCTACTCCGCATCATGTTCCAACTAGCTCAAGATTGAATGGTTTTACTGTTTTAGATTTTGGTATTGTTTACAAGAATTATTGTTCTGATATTACGAGGACTGTTTTTATTGGAAGTCCGAGTGGGAGTGATAGGAAAGTGTATTCTGGCTTGTTGAAAGTTCAGGAAGATTGTATTAAGCAGGTTGTTCCAGGGAAAGTTTTTGACGATATTGATTCATATTCTAAAGAAAAGGTCGGGAGGACTATGATTCATCGTGTTGGTCATTCTTTGGGTGTTGAAGTGCATGATGTTCAGCCAAGACCATGGTTTTTGAAAGCTGGGAATGTTGTGACTATCGAGCCTGGCACGTATCCTGGTAAGTTCGGAATTCGCATTGAAGATGACGTTCTTGTGACTGAAAAAGGGCCTGTTTTATTGACGATAGCGCCTAAGAGTTTGACTGTTATTCGGCGGAAAGTTTAAATACCCTTATTTGTGGTATTGGCTTAATGGGTGACAAGGACAACAGTACTACGAAGGGCAGTGTGACTTTTGGTTATCAGACCAATGTTAGCGGGCTTGAGGAAGAGAATCGTTTCTTGCGTGAGAGTGTTGAAAATCTTGAGCGTGAGCTGGAAAAGTTCAAGCGCACTCCTTTGATTTCTTGTGAGGTTAGAGATATTGTTGACGACAAGGTTCTTATCAGGCTTCCTAATGGCAACGAATTTTTAGTGGACATAATGGAAGGTTGCAGCAAGCTTGCTGTTGGAGATATTATTCTTGCTGAGCAGAAGAATTTGACTGTTGTGCGCAAAATGCCGCAGATCAGACGTTTTGATGCTGATAAGTTCGTTATTATCGAGAAGCCGACTATTTCTTGGGAGCAGGTTGGAGGATTGAAGGACCAAGAGAGAGAGCTTAAGGAGGTTATTGAGCTTCCTTTGTTGAAGCCTGAGCTTTTCAAGAAGGTTGGCATTGAGCCTCCTAAAGGCATTTTGTTGTTTGGCCCTCCAGGCACTGGTAAGACTTTGCTCGCAAAAGCTGTTGCTGCCAGCACTAAGAGTACTTTTGTCGAACTTGTTGGCAGCGAGCTTGTTCAGAAGTTTATTGGTGAGGGTGCCAAGTTGGTTAAGGAAATTTTCCAGCTTGCTAGGGAAAAAGCGCCAAGTATTATTTTTATTGATGAGCTTGACGCGATTGCTGCTGTGCGTGTTGATATTGGAACGAGTGGTGAGCGTGAAGTTCAGCGTACTTTTATGCAGTTGCTCGCTGAGATTGATGGTTTTAACCCGTTGGATAACGTCAAGATTATTGGTTGTACTAACAGGAGGGATATTTTGGATTCTGCAATTATTCGTCCTGGAAGGCTTGACAGGCTTATTCACGTGCCCCTGCCTAATGAGGATGCTAGAAAGGAGATTTTCAAGATTCATACTCGGAATATGAGTATAGGCAAGATTGATTCTGAGAAGATCATCAAGGCATTAGATGGCTTTAGTGGTGCTGAGATTAAAGCGGTTGCTACTGAGGCTGGTTATTTTGCTATCAGGGATAACCGCACTAAGATTAAAGAAGCTGATTTCTTGAGCGCAATTCCAAAGGTTGCTGCTGAAGTTATGATGGAAGGCGGAGATTATCTCAAGATGTTTGGGTAATCGCGTCAACGCATACTCTGTACCTTCTTACTCCCACTTGTTGTGTTTTTACAACTCGGAGTATTTTGCATTTCTGTAATTTGCGGGCTGGTTCTTCTAGGTTTTCTTCGAAGGCAAAGTCGTAGACGTGGAGTTTTGTTCCTTTCTTTGCGAATTTTAGAACGGCTGGTGCAAGCTTTACGCCTTCGTGTGGTATTGCAAGTATTATTCTGTCAAATTTTCCTAGTTTTATTTTTTTAATGTCGCCTTTGATTAGTTTTATGTTTTTTACTTTGTTCAGTTTGACGTTTTCAGTTGCGTATTTGTGGGCGACTGGGTTTGTTTCTACTCCAATTATTTCTTTTGCGGGCGAGTGTCTTGCAAGTATTATTGGGTATGGTGCTATGCCTGAACCCGCAACGAGGATTTTTTCTCCTTTTTTTACCAGTCGTGCAATGCGTAATCTTTCACTTCCAAGTCTTGGCGAATAATAGCATTTTGCCACGTTTGTTTTGAGAATGATTCCGCTTTCTTTTTGTGTTGTCTCAAACTTTTTTTCTCCTGCTATTATGCGTAGTTTTTGTCGTCTGTATTTGCCTGTGTGCTCTCCTGCTTCTGCCGCGACTGTTTTTACGTTTTTTAGGATCGAAAGTAATGTTTTGCCGATGATTTTTTCTCGTTTTTTGAGTTGTGGCGGGATTTCTATTATTGCTATATCTCCTATGACGTCAAAGCTTCCTCTTAAAACTGAGAGTTCTTTTTGCGTGAGTTTTTTCTTAAGTGCTTCTTTCAGTGTTGTCATGAGAAGTCGCCGAGTCCTTTTTGGTGTTTGGCTGGAGCGATCAGGTCTAGTGTTTTTTCTACTCTTTCTGCTCCAAAGTCGTGTTGTTCAACTAGGAATTGGTAGGTTTTTTTCCTGTCGGCTGGTTTCCAGTTTAGTTCGTAGTTGTCTGTTACTGGCATTTTTTGGAAAACGCCTAATACTTCTTCCCAGCTGACGTCGTCTAGTTTTAAGTTTTCAAACAGTGTTTCTGGTGTTTTGTGTTGTTTTACCAGCATGAGTCCTTTTTTTGGTCCTATTCCTTTTACTCCTCCTGGCGCGTAGTCTGTTCCTATCAGCATTGCCAGCCAGGTGAGTTGGTCTCTGGTTAAATCTAGTGCTTTGAGGTTTTCTTGCAGGTCTATAAGTATCGGCTCTACTTTTGTGTATGCTAGTTTTCCTGGTATTTTACGCCTGCCTTCGACTGATAGATTTTGTATTAGTCGTGGTGTTCCATAAAGGAGTGAGTCATAATCTTGGGATGCGACTGCCCACCCGTGTCCTTGTTTTACCATGTATGATGCCTGCGCTTCTCCTTCGCTTGGTGCTTGCACCCATGGTATGCCTATGACAGTCAAGAGTTCTTTTGATTGGTCTACCATGTCTCTTGTTAGTCTGGACGTTCTTGCCGCGTATTTTTGCATTGCCTGCGTATCTTCTGCTTCTAATGCTTGTTCGTATTTTTGTTGCGCTTCTTTTTTTAGTTCTGTTCTTTTTGCTAGTTCGCGGTGTTTTAGTTCTGGTGCTTGGCCGTCAAATACAAATGCGAGTTTGATGTTTTTTTGCATTAGGTTTGTTACTCTTGAGAATAGTCCTATGAGGTGGCTGGTTACGTGCCCGTTGTGGTCCGTGAGAAGGCTTCCGTCTCTGCTTCTTATTGTGCTGAGGAATTGGTAGAGCATGTTGTACCCATCTACGATTAGTGTTTTGCCTGATAGGTCTTCGAGTTGTATTGGATGCCTTATTATGATGTCTTTGAAGTTTACGCCCATTAGACTTGTTTCACCGTGATGCCTTTTAGTTGTGTTAGGATGTGTTTGGCTTGTTTTGTTAGTTCGCCGTCTGTTAGGAATATTACTGGGAGTTTTTGTATTTGTCCTTGGACGTATGCCGAGCTTATGTCTGCGTCTGTTATTTTTTTCTTATTTCTTGCTTTGCAGTAATAGGTTAGCGTGCCCACTGGTGATGGGATTGTGATTGTTAGGTCGAATTCTGTTTTTTTCTTGACGGTTGTTTGTTGTTGTATTGTTATATTGTTTTGTGTGAAGAATTCGTGTGCTTTTTGCCAGAAGTCTCCTGTTGGAGGTGTTTCTGGTTTTGGAGCGAGTGTTTCTTGTTTTGGTTGCGACTTTGGTATTTCTGGCAGGGGTTTTGCTGGTGGTTCTGGTTGTGTTTTTGGAAGTTCTGGCTGTGCGATTGGTGCCAGTTTTTGTCTTATTTGTTCTTCTGCTTCTTTGTCTGTTAGTTCAAACCATTTCCAGAATCTTTCTTGTTTATCCTGATAAGCTACTATTAGTGGCTTTGCGAAGTCTTTGATTTGTGCGAGGGAGACTTGTGTTAGCGGGTCTGCTTCTGTTTCTCTGATAATTTTTTCTTCTTTGAGTTTGAGAACTGTTCTTCTGTCTTTTTCGTTCATGCTTTGCAGGTAGTTTAGGAGTTGTACTTCGTTTCCAGGGACGTAGTAGAGTGGCGAACCGCCTACTTTGAGCGCTGATGTTTTTAGGATTCCTTTTGAGCACATTTCTGACAGCATTGCTCCTGCCATTATGCTGTTAGTAGCTAGTGCTTTTGCAATAATGCTCGGCAATACTGGTGTTGTTTTTGCTATTTCTAGTATTCTTTCTCTGTATTCCATATTGTTTTTGCTAATTATGACGTTTATATAGATTTTGCAATGCTAGACCTGAATTGCGCGACATCGTAAGTTGAGACCGCGAAGAACGCAGTTCTTCGGGGTGTTCGGAAACTTGGAGTATCATAACATGAGTTTAGCAAGTTTCCGACAGAAGGGTATTAAACATGTTTGTCGCGGAAATCTCCGATTTCCGGGAACTCGCAAAGCTTAGCTTGTGCGAGTCAACGCAAACATTTTATCAGAATGCTTCTCGAAACGAAACGAGGAGCGCCTTTGATCCTAACTTTCTGAAAGTTAGGGTCTAGTCCAGCTTACTTCCCAGTAGCTGACGTCTTCTTCGTCATCTACTACTGCGATTAGGAGGTTTTTCTTTGTGCTGTGTGCTACTCTGTTTTTTGCCGCGAATTCTTGCCAGGTTGTTTTTTGTGATTCGCGTACTGGGTAGACTATCCATTTGGCATGTTGTTGTCCTGGCTTTACTCCTCTTGCGTATATTCTGAAGTCTGCTCCGAATTTGAGTGCTGTTTTTATGACGTATCCTCTGTTTCTAAAGTCTTTGAATACGGCGTATCTTGTCCAGAAGTCGTGTTCTTTTCTTGCTGCTTTTTGTGTTAGTTTTTCAAATACGAGTGTGTTTTTTCTTGCATTTAAAACTTTGATTTTTTGTTTCTCTGTGAGGTATACTGCTTCTAAGTAGGATAGTTTCACTCTGCCGTCTGCAAGTAGTGTTCCATAACTGCTTTTTTCAAATAGTTCTCTTGCTTGCGGGCTGTTTTCTGTTGTTACTGCGTCTTTTTGCATTAAGGCTTTGATTATTTCCATACTATAGTCTCGAATATATGCATTTAAAAAGATTTGCTATAGGTTTATAAACCTCGAGGAGGATTTTGTTGTTATGCAAATTACTTTTTTGGGCACGTCTTGTATGATGCCGACGAAGGATAGGAATCCGAGCGCTGTTTTTTTGAAGTTTAAGGGAGATGGCATTCTGTTTGATTGTGGAGAAGGCACTCAGCGTCAGATGAGGATTGCCGGAATTTCTTTGGCTGATGTGACTAAGATTTGTATTTCTCACTGGCATGGCGATCATATTCTTGGTTTGCCTGGTTTATTGCTTACTATTGCATCTCTTGACTTGAGTCGTTCTGTTGAAATTTATGGTCCTCGTGGCAGCAAGCATGCTTTCCAGGCTTTGTTTGGTGGTATTGAGTTTGAGACCAAGTTCAACATTAATATTACTGAAGTTCATGAGGGTATTTTCTTTGAGAACGGGGAGTATAGGTTGGAAAGTTTGCCGATGACGCATCCTGTTCCCTGCATTGCTTTTGCGTTCATTGAAAAGGACAGGCGTAGAATTAAGGTTGATTTTGTGAAAAAACTTGGAATTCCTGATGGTCCTTTGCTCGGTGAATTGCAGCATGGCAAGAGTATTGAGTTTAAGGGCAAGAAAGTTTCAATTAATGATGCGACAAGCGTGATTAAAGGCAAGAAGGTTGTGTTCATGACTGATACTCTTGTTAACGAGAATTGTTTTAAGCTTGCTGCTGATGCCGATGTATTGATAATTGATAGCACTTACACTAGTAAGTTGAAGGATAAGGCTGTTGAGCATGGTCATTTGACTGCTCTTGAGGCTGCTCAAATTGCCAGTCGTTCTGGTGTGAAGAAGTTAGTGCTGACTCATTTTAGCGCTAGGTACAAGAATACTTTGGAGATTGAGGAAGATGCTAGAACTGCTTTTGATAATGTTATTTGCGCGTATGATTTGATGAAACTTATTGTTTGATTATTTTTTAACTGCGAGTTTTATGTCTCCTGGTTTGACTGTTTTTCTTCCTGCGTGTAATGCAAACTTAACAGCATCTGTGGCTACTTGTTTTGCGTATTCTTCTAGGACTTCCTTTAGTGCTGCTTTTGCTTTATCTGAAACGCGTTCTGCTCCTGCTTGTTTCATTATTTGTTCCATTGCAGCGAGCGGGATTAGTCTTTTAGAGTTTTGTACCATCGTAAACCACCTCTAGGAGCATTATTCTGCCTTGTTTATTTAATATTTTCCTTTTTTGCCCTTTTTTTAATTATGCAAATGTTTTTATGCTTCTAATTTAGTGAATATTGCATGTCCAACAAATCAAAGGGGTCTGATGCAGAGCGTGAATTAATTCATGCTTTTTGGGCTACTAAGGAGTGGACTGCTTGCAGGGTTGCGGGCAGTGGGAGTATGAAGTATCCTTCTCCGGACATTATTGCAAACAGGGCAGGTATTAATTTGGCTATTGAGTGCAAAGCGACTAGTTCTAAGTATCAGTATTTGGAAAAGCGTGAAGTTGAAGAGCTTGTGGCTTATGCTAAGATGGCTGGCGCGAGGCCTTTGGTTGCTGTTAGGTTTTTTAGGAAAGAATGGCGTTTCTTAACCCCTGATGATTTGGAGGATTCTGGGCTTAATTTAGGAATTACGCCTGAGTTGGCTTCTCGTCGTGGTTTAACGTTTGATGAACTGACGAAAAGCTTATAAACGGGAGATGGGAAAAATTGACAATGAAGGTTACCAGTAAGATTGTCGAAGAGGTTATTTCTGAAGTTGCTGGCGAGGATGTGTTGCCGCTTGTTAAGGCTTTGAGGAACAAGAGCAACGTTTCTGAGTTTAAATTGGCTGATAACATTCACAAAGAGATTAATCTTACGAGAAACATGCTTTACAGGCTTTATGACAACAATCTTGTTAGTTTTATTCGTAAGAAGGACAAGAAGAAGGGCTGGTACATTTATTATTGGACTTTTAATCAGAAGCGTATTAAGGATTTGGTCAAGGATATTAAGAAAAAGAAGTTTGAGCGGTTGGCTGAGCGTTTGAACAGGGAGAAAACAACGCAGTTTTATATTTGCGCGAGCAGGTGTTTGCGCTTAGATTTCGAACAAAGCCACGATTTTAATTTTAAATGCCCTGAGTGCGGCTTGTTGTTGGATTTGGAGGATAATTCTAAAAAGATTAAGGAGTTGCAGTCTGAGATTGTAAAGTTGGATAAGGAATTGAAGGTTTTAGCCAAGAAAAAGCGTTGATTTCTTCTTTGAAGTTTTCTGGAGTGTAGATTCCGAGTTCTGATATTATTTTGGCGGCATGGACTTGATCATGTGTGGCTGGAAGTGTTGTCGTCCATTGTAGTATGCTTGCAACTGCTATTGGATTGTACTGGTGCAATAGTTTTGTTTCTTCCGGCCGCGCGAGTATTCCGTTTGTTGTCAACCCATCTGGTTCTGTTAGAAAGATGTCAGCGTCTTCAAGACATGAATATTTATTTAGGACGCCTGCTTCAAGCAAGGCCTGTGTTGCTTGTTTTTCTCCTCCGATAACGATGACCTTGCAGTTTTTTTGCTGCGCTATTTTTGGGAGTATGTTTTGCAGTATGGTTTTAGGGTAGAACGCGCAAATTATGCTGCCTTTGGGTATTGCTTGCTCAAGGTTGTAAGCTATAGAGTACAGCGCATTTGCAAAGTGTCTTATGAGCGCTCCTTTGAGCATTCTGTCTTTGTAAATTTTACTTGTGTTTTCTTGTAAAATTGGCGAGGAAAACTCTGGCGGTATTTGCATTATCTTCTGCGCTTGCCTTTTTCTATTCTGATTTCTTCTTGCAGAACTTTATGTACCATGTTGTCTATGTGCTCTTCTATTCTTGCCACTCTTCGTTCCATTAATACTAGGACTCTCATGCAGTATACTATTCCAAAGAGAACTCCGACGATGACTGCGAGTACTATTCGAATAAGGACTTCTTCTGCCATATGAATACACCTCTTTAACTAAGGCTATTTATAAACGAGAAGTATAAAAAGGTTTGGGTTGATTAGTGCTTTTCCCAAATCATGTTGAATATGTTTTCAAATGATTTGGCAAAGGTTGGTGCGTTGACCCAAACTCCGAAGTCGTAGTTAGGGTGTATGTCCACATCATCTAATGCCATGAATGTGATTTGTTTGCTGTCTACAACACAGAATCTTGCTGGCACTACGTCTGTTTGTTTGACTTGTGCTATGCTTGATAATGCTTTTGCCTGGCTGACTGGCGCTGGAGATAGAATTCGTATTCTTACTCCTTTTTCTTTTGCTTTTTGGAGCGCATTTTTTAGTGCTTCTGACTTGCGTGCAAGTCCTGGTATGGTTGTCATTATGCTGACTGATTTTTCTGCGTTTTTTATTGCTGATGCAATGTGATTGTATAGGTTGTTTCTTCCTTTTATTGCGCCTGTCAGGTCTGATGGCTCGACGAGTTCTATTCCTTGTTTGTGGAGCGTGCTTAGCTCGTCGAGTACTTCGCTTTTGCGTATTGTGTCCAAAAGTCCTACTTGTTTATCGGCGTCTTCTTGGATTGACTTTTTGACTCTTTCCAAGACTTCTGCTGGAGGTACTGCTATGTATTTTATTGGCTTGCCCAATTTCATTATTACAAATCCTTTTCTTTCTAGTGATTCGAGAACGTCATAACTTCTGCTTCTTGGCACGTTTGCTATGTCAGAAAGCTCTCCTGCTGTGGCGACTCCGCGTGATAGTAAAGCAGTCCATAATTTGGCTTCATAACTGTTTAAACCAAAATCTTTGAGCTTGTTTAAAAAATCCTTTTGGACAATCATTTAATACTCCGCGGACTCCGCCATTTTGTTGTTACTCATGCGTAGGTATAACCAGTATATAAATGTTTCTCTTTTTTGCTATTGCCGAGTGGCGAAAACTCGTTTATATACCTTTCATATACACACACCCCTCCTCTTCCAGTGCAAATAGCTATAATAAAAACTAAAGTTATGTTTTTGTTATGTTAGTGTTATCTTTGCCCGATAATTATCTACCATATAGAAAATAATTATAATGGTAGAAAAAAATGCCAACTACTACATAATAATTTAATAAAAAACAAAAACAACATACAACAACCCTCCTTTTTCCATACGAAATCATGGGGTGTGTGGTCTACAAACATTTATATACAAAATATCGCTGTGAATTCCATATGAAGGAAAAGGGGTTGGTTGATTTTTTTGAGAAGTATTTGGAAAAACAGCCGATTTTTAAGAATAAGGGGATTTTACAGTCTAACTACGCGCCAAACCAGATTTTTCATAGAGATGAGCAAATTCACCAGCTTGCCAGCATGCTCGCTCCGGTTTTGAGGGGTGATAGGCCTTCTAACGTTTTTATTTATGGCAAGACCGGTACTGGGAAAACGCTCACCGTCAAGTACACAACACAGCAATTGTTGGTCATTGCGCATGAAAAAAAGCTCCCGGTTAAGGTCATTTATCTTAATTGCAAGCTGAAGAAGCTCGCTGACACTGAGTATCGTATTATTGCCCAGCTTTTGCGCGAGTATGGAAATAACATTCCTCCCACCGGTCTGCCGACAGATGAAGTGTATCACATATTTTTCAATACTATTGAAAAGGAAAAGCATGTTTTGTTGTTGGTTTTGGACGAGATTGACCAGCTTGTTGGCAAGGCAGGTGACGCGCTTTTGTATAATCTTACGAGAATTAATTCTGAATTGAAGAACACCCAGATTGCGTTGATTGGAATTTCTAATGATCTTGTTTTTACTGACCAGCTCGATCCCCGTGTTAAAAGTTCGTTAAGTGAGGAAGAGCTTATTTTCCCTCCGTATAATGCCGAACAGATTCAGAACATTCTTCAACAGCGTGCACAGCTCGCGTTCAATCCAAAAGTTCTCGAAGAAGGTGTTCTTGAGAAGTGTGCGGCATTTGCTGCCCGCGAGCATGGTGATGCGCGTCGCGCTTTGGAGCTTTTACGTGTTTCTGCCGAGCTTGCCGAGCGTCAGAATGATGCAAAGGTCGCTATTTCTCATCTTGACCAGGCTGAGGAGAAGATTGAGCGGGATAGGATTATTGATGTTGTTGCAACTCAGCCTAAGCAATATCAGGTCACGTTATTTTCTATTCTTGGCGCGTGTGCTCAGAAGCAGGGAGTTTTTACTGGCGAGATTTATTCTTTGTACGAGCGCTATTGTTCCCAGACTGGTTTGAGGCCTTTGACTCAGCGTCGTATTAGTGATATTATTGCTGAATTGGACATGCTTGGCATAATTAATGCCAAGGTTATCAGCAAGGGCCGTTATGGCAGGACGCGTGAGATTAGTATGAGTATTAATGATATGATTACTCAAAAAATCAAGGGCATTTTGTCTGAGGAGCTTGGGCTTTCATGGAACAGTTAGTGAAAAAAAAGGAAATCGTTAGTACTTTTTTGAAGCATAACGTGCTTGTCAGCCGTGAAGTTCTCGATAGGCTTAGCCATCCTGAGGTTGTTGAGCAATGGCACGATGCTCTTTTGAAGGGTGTTTCTCCTAAAGATTTGTTGAACTCAAAGCCTGAAAATTTTTCTTCTGTGCGTATTGTTTCTGAGTATGATGACAGGCCTAAGAAGAGGTCTGTTCAGGATTTTGTCGATTATTTTAATGCGCGTTATCGTTCTATCGAAAAATTGCTTCAGTCAAGGCAGGAATTGCAGAATTTGACTTCTATTGGAAGATTGCGTTCAAAGAAAGACAGAGAGACGGTTTCTATAATCGGTATTGTCCTTGATAAAAGGACGACTAAGAATGAGCATGTCATGCTTACTTTGGAGGATACTACTGGAACGATTAATGTTCTTATTTCCAAGTCAAGGACTGATCTCCATTCTCTTGCTGCTGATATCGTTTTTGATGAAGTTTTGGGTATTTCTGGAACATTGGGTGATGGTATTATTTTTGCTAACTCTGTCACTTTGCCGGATATTCCTATTTCTGAGCCTAAAACTGCTCCTGATGAAGCTTATGCTGCTGTTCTTTCTTGTATTCATGTCGGTTCTGCGCGTTTTGAACAGGAAAAGTTTGAGCGTTTTATTGAGTGGGTGAATGATAAAAGCGACCCCGTTTCCAACAAACTCAAGTATATTTTCATTTGCGGTGATCTTGTTGATGGTGTTGGTATTTATCCTCAGCAGGACAAGGAGTTGAGCATTATTGATATCCGGGAGCAGTACAAGGAATGTGCTCGTTTGTTGGATAAAATCAGGAAGGACGTTCGTCTTATTATCGGTCCTGGCAATCATGATGTTGGCAGGATTAGCGAGCCTCAGCCAAAGTTGATAAAGGAATATACTCGTCCTTTATGGGAGCTTTCTAATGCTACTATGGTTTGCAATCCTTGTTTTGTGAACATTCATTCTTCTTCTGAATTTCAAGGCATGGACGTTTTGATGTATCATGGTTATAGTTTTGATGATTATGGAGAAATCGTTCCTAGCATTAAGAACAGCGGGAAGCATATTTCTGACCGCGCTCCGTTAATCATGCGGTTTTTGTTGCAGAGGAGGCATCTTGCGCCTCAGCATACGACTACAATGTACATTCCTGATCCTCGAATGGACCCATTAGTGATTGAGCGCGTTCCTGACTTGTTTTTTGCCGGCCACATTCATAAGGCGGGCACTTTGAATTATCGTGGTGTTACTCTTGTTTCAGCGAGTTGTTTCCAGGCTAAGACTGACTTTCAGGAGAAGGTCGGTCATGATCCTGATCCGGGTGTTGTTCCTGTTGTTAATTTGCAGACGCGTCAAGTGTCGATGAAGAGGTTTTGATATGCCGAATGCATCTCCGGAAATGCAGAAATATTTTAATGATTTGAAGACAGAGGTAGCTAGGCTTCATTCTGTTGCTTCACAGGCGCGTTCTAATGGGGCGGATCCTGAACTGAAGGTTGAAGTTTCTCTTGCTGAAAACATGGCAGAGCGGGTTGTTGGTCTGATTTCTGTTATTGCTCCTCAGATTGTTAATTCTGGTGTTGTTGAGCGTATTATTGAGTTGGAAAAGCAGTTTGGGAGCCTTGATTGGCGCGTTGCTCTGAAAATTTCTGAAGAGGTCGCGCAGGAGAAGTTTTGTAAGTTTACTGATAAGAAGGAGGCAATGGAAGTGGGCATTCGTACCGGTTTTGCTTATGTTACTGTGGGCGTTGTCAGTTCTCCTCTTGACGGTATTGTTAACATTGAGGTTAAGAAGCGTGTTGATGGCAGGGGCGATTATATTTGTGTTAATTTCGCTGGTCCAATTAGGAATGCTGGCGGTACTGCGGCTGCTGTTAGCATTATTATTACTGATTACGTGCGTAAGTGTATGGGTTTTGACGTTTATGACGCCCAGCCCGATGAGATTAAGCGTGCGATGACTGAGCTTCAGGATTATCATGAGCGTGTTACTAATTTGCAGTATGTTCCTAGCGAGGCTGAAGTCGAGTTTTTGATGAAGAACTTGCCTGTTGAGGTTAGTGGTGATCCGAGTGAGAAGATTGACGTTAGTAATTATAAGGACTTGCCCCGTATTCCTACTAATAAGATCAGGAGTGGTTATTGTCTTGTTCTTTCTTCCTGTATTCCATTGAAGGCTCCGAAGTTATGGAAGCAGATTAGCGCGTGGGGCAAGGATTTTGGGCTGTCCACTTGGAATTTCTTGGAGGAATTCTTGGTTATTCAGAAGAAGGCAAAGTCTGGAAAGTCGAGCAGTCCTTCTTCACAGAAAATCGCTCCTGATTATACTTACATTTCCGATCTTGTTGCCGGCAGGCCGGTTTTGGGTTATCCTTTGCGCGCTGGTGGCTTCAGGCTCAGGTATGGTCGTTCAAGAGCAAGTGGTTTTAGCGCGCAGGGAATGCATCCTGCTACTATGTATATTCTTAATCAGTATATTGCTACCGGCACTCAGCTGAAGACTGAGCGTCCTGGCAAGGCTGCTAGCATGACTTCTTGTGATCTTATTGATGGGCCTATTGTAAGATTGCAGGATGGAGGCGTTTTACAGGTGCGTTCTTTGGATGAGGCAAGGCGTGTTCACCCTTTTGTTAAGGAGATTTTGTTTTTGGGTGATATTCTTATCGCGTATGGTGATTTTTTTAACCGTGCTCATGTTTTAGTTCCTGCAGGGTATTGTGCTGAATGGTGGGTTCAGGAGTTGGAAAAAGCAGTGAAAGGTATTGACTTGTCCCCCATTGGTTTGTCAGCAGAGCGCGTTCAACAATTCATTGCTGACCCGTTGCGCGTTTTCCCGACAGCGCTTGAATCAATTAGGCTTTCTCGCGCGCTGAAGGTCCCGTTGCACCCGGAGTTTTCTTTGTACTGGAATGTTTTGTCGCATGATGAATTGCGTTTGTTGCTTGATTGGTTTGATCATGCGAAAGTTCATGCTACTGAGCAGGGAGTTGAGAAGATCGTTTTGCCTAAGAGTGATGCCAAGCGCACTATTGAGCTGATTGGCCTGCCCCATTCTTTTATTAATAATGAGTTCGTAGTTATTGATAAGGAATTCGCAAGCGTGTTGGCTGTTGTTTTGCGTTTGACTGAGGAAAAGCCTAGCGAGCTGAAAAAGTACATACTTTCAGATAAGCCTATTCTCGATTCTGTTAACCAGTTTTCTTCCATTCCAATTCGTGATAAGTGCGGCACTTTTATTGGCGCGCGTATGGGCAGGCCTGAGAAGGCTAAGCAGAGAGAGCTTACTGGAAGCCCTCATGTTTTGTTTCCTGTTGGCGAGGAGGGTGGCAGGCTTAGAAGTTTTAAGAGTGCACTTGATGCTGGAAAGGTGAGTTCAGATTTTCCTTTCTTTTTCTGTGTTAAGTGTAATGCTGAGACTGTGTTGAGCAAGTGCGAGGTTTGTGGTGGTAGGACCATTCAAAAGTGGAAGTGTGTTAAGTGTGGACTGATTGAACATGAGGTTTGCCCGACTCACGGTGAGACCGAGCCGTGTTCTCGCCGTTCTATTCCCATAAAACATTATTTTGATTGCGTGCTTAAACAGCTTAAGGTTCGTGATTATCCTGAATTAATCAAGGGTGTGAGGGGTACGAGCAATGGCGAGCACATCCCAGAGCATCTTGGGAAGGGAGTTTTGAGGGCGAGGTATGGCGTTCATGTTTACAAAGATGGCACTACTCGTTATGATATGACTCAGTTGCCTTTGACTCATTTTAAGCCGTGCGAAGTCGGCACTAGTGTTGAGCGTTTGCGCGAGCTTGGCTATATTAAAGACATTAAAGGAGAGGCTTTGGTTAATGATGGCCAGGTTTTGGAGTTGAAGCCTCAGGACATTGTTCTTCCTAGTTGTGATGAGAGTCCTGATGATGGCGCGGATAAGGTTTTGTTGAAAATCGCGCAGTATGTTGATGACGAGCTTGAATACTTGTATGGTCTTCCTCGCATTTATAACATTTCTAACGCCCAGGAATTGGTTGGCCAGCTGACTATCGCGCTTGCTCCCCATACTAGCGCTGGGGCTCTTTCCCGTATTATTGGTTTTAGCAAGACTCAGGGTTTGTTCGCGCATCCTTTGTTGCACGCTGCCACGAGGCGTGATTGTGATGGTGATGAGGCTTGTGTTATTTTGTTGATGGACGCGTTTTTGAATTTTAGCAAGAAATATCTTCCTGATAGTCGTGGTTCTACCATGGATACTCCTCTTGTTTTGACTAGTATTCTTGCTCCGAGCGAAGTTGATGACATGGCGTTTGATGTTGATATCGCTTCTCGTTATCCTTTGGAGTTGTATGAGGCAAGTCTTAACTTCAAGCTTCCTTGGGAGGTTAAGGTTGCTCAGATTAAGGCGTGTTTGGGCAAGCCCACTCAATATGAGGGGATGATGTTCACGCATGATATTACTAATCTTAATCATACTGTGAGGTGTAGTGCTTACAAGACCCTGCCTTCCATGGAGGAGAAGCTAAGGGGTCAGATGGACTTGGCCGATCGTATTAGGAGTGTTGATGCGAGTGATGTTGCGCGTCTTGTTATTGAGAAGCACTTTTTGAAGGATACTAAGGGTAATTTAAGGAAGTTTTCAATGCAGGAGTTTAGGTGCGTGCATTGTAATGAGAAATTCAGGCGTCCTCCTCTTATTGGAAAGTGCACTAAATGCAATGGCAAGATTATTTTTACGATTAGCGAGGGGTCTGTTGTTAAGTATTTGGAGCCGACTATTTCTCTTGCTAAGAAGTATAATGTTAGTCCTTATTTGCAGCAGACTATTGAGTTGTTGCGTGTTCGTTTGGAGAGTGTGTTTGGAAAGGAGCCTGACAAGCAGGTTGGCTTGGGAGCGTGGTTTGGATGAAACTTATTCGTGATAAAGTGCCGGAAATTATGAAAGCCAAGGGTGAAAGTCCTAAAACGCATATTGCGTCTGAAGATGAATTTAAGCATTTGCTGGTTATGAAATTGATTGAGGAAGCTCATGAGTTTAAGCTCAAGCCTTCTGCTGAAGAGCTGGGTGATGTTCTTGAAGTCGTTAACGCGATTTCTCAGCAATATGGCGGTTTTGATAAGGTTGACGAGGTCAGGAAGAAAAAATCTGCAGAGCGCGGCAGTTTTTCAAAAAGGATTGTTTTGGACTGATTTATTCGTGTATTAGTATTGCTTGTGCGTGCGGTATGCCTTTGATTGTTATGACGTGTTCTTTGTCTATTACTTCTTCTTGCAGGCCTAGTTTTATTGCTTCTTCTCCAACTAAATTAACGCCGTCTGAATTCCGGATTAAATCGCCTATCTCTTCAGTTTCTCTTTCTTCTCCATTGTAGAATTCTCCGCGCAGGTCGAGTTGTTTTCCGTTTTCTTCAAGAAGTTGGCCTATTAGTTTTTTATCGCACACTGCTATTATCGTCCTGCTTTCTTTTTTGTGTATTTTTACTAGCATCATATTTTGGATTTTACCGGGTGTTTGCTTCCGCAAGCGCTGCACTTTAGGAAGCTGAATTCCCCTTCTTTCTTTATTTCTGTGTCTGGTTTTCCGCAGTCTGGGCAGAGCACGAATTCGTGCGCGTATTGTTTTATTTTGTCGTTTATCCTGCTGGCGGGTATCTTTGCTCCAAGGACGAGTAGTCCTGACCGGTTTATCTCGCCTGGTGTTGCTAGTTCTTTTAGTACGTATTTGAGAAGGTGTTCTGGTTGCCTGCGTAGAGTGTTTGATATCTGCAAAAAGTTTGTTATGATTGTTTTGTTTCCTTCTAAGTGCCCGCGCACTTTTGGTATTTCGAAGCGTTCTTTTTCGAACACGCTTTCTGGTAGTCTTTCTCGTGCTCTTTTGAGCAGTTTTTCATATTCCATACGACGAGAAATCGGCCGGACCCTATATAAATGTTTTGGCAACCAAAAGTATATAAAGCAATTCTGGTGTTTGTTGGTTGAAAAAGATGGTGTTGGAATCCCTGTTATCTCCGCCTCGCGCTGAACGCAATCCTTTTGCAGTTTTTCTTCTTGGCGCTGCGTATGCTACTCTCGCTATTTTTTTGTCAATGTGGATTTTTGAGGAGCAGAGTAGCATGGTAATGGTTTTCTTGTCGGCTCTTGCCGCTCTTCCTTTGATGTATCATACTTTGCGTTTTGAGGAGAGCAAGGACTTTACAGTTCCTGAAGGCCAGTCGATGTTGCGCGAGCATGCTCCGGCGATGTTTTTCTATTTGGCCTTGTTTGCGGGCATGGCCGTCGCTTTTTCTTTTTGGTATACTGCTTTGCCTACTGATGTTGCTTCCGGCTTATTTCGTGTGCAGTCTCAGACGATTTCTAATTTGAACCAGCACGTTACTGGAAAGATTACTCAGACTGCCTTGTTGAGCAAGATTTTTTTGAATAACATTAAAGTGATGATTTTCTGTATTTTGTTCAGCTTTTTGTATGGTTCTGGCGCGATTTTCATTTTGACGTGGAATGCAAGTGTTATTGGCGCTGCCGCTGGTAATTTTATGCGTTCTCATATGGCAAAGTTTGCGGGCGCGGTTGGCTTGGAGAAGGCCGGCGCTTATTTTTATGTCGGCTCTTTGAGTATTTTGCGTTATGCCGTGCATGGCATTCCCGAGATCTTAGCTTATATCATTGCAGGTCTTGCCGGCGGTATTTTGTCAGTGGCTATTGTCAAGCACGATTTTGGCACAGGCAGGTTTGAGAAGGTGTTGCTTGATGTTTCCGATCTTGTCTTGCTTGCCGTTTTGGTATTGTTTATTGCTGGTTTATTGGAAGTTTTTGTAACGCCGGCTTTATTCTAGTACTTTTAATTTTCCCGGTCTTGTTTCAAATAGTTCTCCTACTGCGAGAAGGTGGACAATTAATTCTTCGCCATTTTTTCCAAGTTTTGATATGACTTCGTTATAGTCTGCGCCTTCTCCGCTGTCGAGTTGCTTTACTATGCTGACTGCGTCTTCTTGTTTTGTTGGTTGAGGCCGCGGGTGGCGTTTTTCTCTTACTTCCAGCCATTTTTTGTCTATTTTCTTGACGACTTCTCCGAGAATGTAGCATTCTTGGTTGTAAACTCGCGGTTTTCCTATTATTAGTATGGTGTCGCCTATGTTTACTTGAAATTTGTCTGTGAATGTTCTTACTAGAATGCTTCCTGTTCCATCGTCAACAATTAGTTCGTTTGTTGAGACCACTGTTCCGTATATTCTGGCTTGGTGTATTGTTGTTCCGTTTTGCAAAAGTATTGCGCCCGGTTCATCTTCTTTTTGTATGTGGCTTGCGCTAAGCAGTTCTGTTATCCATGTATGTATTGCTGGTTTCTGTTCCACCCTGGTTCGTGCATGATTTTTTCAATTTATATTATTATATATTCTAGAGGTGCGAAGATTTAAATATGGACGCTGGCGTTTATCTTGTTTAAAAGATGGTGCAGCAAAGCCTTATTGATTACATTAAGCGGCTTCTCCAGCAGGGTTATGATGCCGGTACTATTCGTACTACTTTGTTAAACGCTGGTTATTCTTCGTATGATGTTGATAGCGCTTTAAGGCTTGCCGGCGCTTCAGTGCACAAGCCTGTTAATACCAGGCTTCTTGTTATGGTCTTTCTGATTTTGCTTGTTTTTGGCGCTGGTGTTTTGGTGGTTTTGAAAGTCATGCAGCCAGAGCCTGTTGTTTTGAGTTTTTCTGTAAATTTGTTTAGCACAGAGGTTTCTGCCGGCCAGAATGTTGTTGTTAATGTTGATGTTAAGAATCCGGGCGGCAGGAAAACCGATGGTTTGATTGATTTTGTTGTTAAGGGTTCTGCCGGTAGAATTGCTTCTATTACTTCTAGTTTTAGTTTGACTGCTCAGACCAGTGTTCCTGCTTCAATTCCCTTGCCTGCCAGTGCCGGGCCAGGCGCTTACACTATTGAGGTTACTGTTTCGTATGGTGGTAAGTCTTCTTCGCAGTCTGTGAGTTTTGAAGTTGTTGAGAAGGCGGCTGAAGCAGCGCTTCCTAGTGAGGCTTTGAAGGAAGAGGCAGTGGAGGAAGCGCGTGAGCTTCAGAAGACGTGTCTTGGCGGGTGTAATGATTTGAATTTTTGTACTAATGATGCTTGTGTTGAGGGTGAGTGTGTTAATTCTCCTATAACTCCGTGCTGTGGTAATAATCAGTGCGAGGCTGGAGAATCCGCTTCAACATGTGCTCTTGATTGCAGTGAGCGTCCGATTAGCACTGATGAGATTATTGCTGGTGCTAAGGAGATGGCTGTTTCAAATTTGCCAAAGGCCATTGATTCTTGTAATAGTATGGCTCAGCGTGCTTTGATTGATGGTTGTTTGAGCAGTATTTCAGAAGCCAGTGGCAATAAGGAGCCGTGTGCTCAGGTTGTTGATAGCGATATTCGTGATGGTTGTTACATCCCCTTTGCTTATAAGAACGATTTTAGTGTTTGTGAGCAGATTACGAACAAATATATGAAGAATTCTTGTTTGTCTCTTGCTGAGATTTCGAAGACTCAGCCTCAGGCTTAAATTCTACTGATAAATCCTTTTCTTGGCTCGAAGATATCTCCTCCTCTTTTTAGTTTTTGGAGTATTTCTTCTATTTCTGATTCTGTCATGTCTTTTTCGAGTGAGGCTTTGATTATGTCTTCTACTGGTACTATCTTGCCCACTTTCATTTCTAGCTCGTGGATTATTTCTTTGACTATGACTAGTTTGTTTCTCGTGCTTGCAGGCGTGTCTGTTGCTATTCTGTCAACGTCGAATGTTCCTGTTTTCTCATCGAAGGCCACTTGCCTTAAACAGTAATCCATTAATTCTACAGCTTTTTTGGCGTCAGCTTTTGTTACTTTATCGCTCAGGCGTAGTCTGGCGCTTGCTTCTGACAGTCTTACAAGGCCTTCTAACTGTCTGGCTGAGATTGGAACAGATTTCACGCCTTCTCTGCCTGATGATGCTCTCATTTTCAGATAATATTCTCTTAGTTCTTCAACTGCGCTGTCGGTAAGCTTTGGGAATATATTTTGGCGTGCATATGCAAGGTATTTTCTAAGAAGTTTTGTAGGAATGTCAGGTTTTTCAACGTTATTTTTGTGTAATTCGAGGATAAATTGTGCCATTTTGTCATCTTTTATTTTGTCTGGGACGTCTTTGATTGGGAATATTAGGTCAAACCTGTTGATGAGAGTGGGTGCAAGGTTTATTTGATTGGCAATAGTATCATACGGGTCAAATCTGCCGAATTTTGGGTTGGCTGCCGCAAGGACCGTGGTTTCGCATCGGAGCGTTGCTTGTATGTTTGCTTTGCTGATAGTAATGGTTTGTTGTTCGAGTGCCTCGTGCATTGCCCATCCGTCTTCCTTTGTCATTTTGTCAAGTTCGTCTATGCAGCAGAGTCCTTTGTTTGCAAGCACTAGTGCTCCTGCTTCCAGGCTCCAGCCTTGTAGGAATTCATCTTTAACTACTGCCGCGCTGAGTCCTGCGCCGCTTGCTCCTTTTCCTGTTACATATCTTGCTTTCGGGGCTACGAACTGCATTCTTTTAAGCATTTGTGATTTTGCCGCGCCTGGATCTCCGACGAGCAAAATATGAATATCTCCTCTGGTAATCACTCCGTCATCTCGTTTTTTTCTGACACCGCCGGCTAATTGATGTGCGAGCGCTTCTTTGATTTTTTCGTGGCCGTAGATGCTTGGCGCCATTGAGCCTACTATTTTTTTCATTAAGGAAGGGTCTTTGGCGAGGTCTTTGATTTCTTTGAGTTCTTCTGGAGAAATATTTATTTCGCTGTAATCTTCATCAATAGGTTCTAATTGGTTTGACTCGATGAACAAGTCAAACTTGGTGCTCTGTCCTCCCGTTTTTAGGAATATTGGGACTTCTTTGACCTGTCCCACCACTTGGACGCGCGCTCCAGGGTTGGTGCGTTTCTCCGTTAGTGGTGAGACGAGGTCGTTTTTTAGCAGGACGTTCATTCTTTTTGGCTGTTCTCCGCCTTCTAGTTGTTCTGGAACTTCTTCTAGTACCATCATTTGCGCGTCTACGAGCTCTTTGCTTACTAGTCTGAATTTTCCTTTTCTTCCGCAGCTGCATCTTGTCGGTTCTTGGAATTTACTGTCTAATTGTAAAATTGAGTGGGTGTTTCCGCAGCTCGGGCATTCGAATTTCGCCGCTGAGACTTGCGGTCTTACTTCGCTCTTGTTTCTTACTACTCCTTCAAAGCAATGGAATTTGTCTAGGTGTTTGCTTCTTACTTCTCTTATCATTATTCTTGCGCTTGGTGGGAGTCCTCTGAAGCGCAGAACAAAGCCTTTGATTGGTTGTCCTATGTTTAGTTGTTCTACTGCGAGTTCTCCTGCTTTTAGGACTTCTTCTGGCTGGTCTAACAACAGGTCTGCTAGTTCTGGGTCGTGTTGTGCTAGTTGTGAGAATTCGACTTTTAGGCTTTTTTCTCCTTTTCTGGCTGTTTCAAGTATTTGGTCGTAGTAGTTCTTTTCGAGAAATTCTTGTACGTTTGTTATTAGTGTTGCCGCGTCCATTTACCAACCCTGCTAAGTCGAGAATTGTGTATATTAAAAAGGTTTATGGTGCTGGAGTTGTATACCCTACGACTTCCTATGGAAATTATCGTCTTAAAAAGAAGGTTTATAAAAAATAAAAATTACTTCTGCTTTATCTTTTTCAGGTTTTCTATGAGCTTGTCTAGTGCTTTGTCGACTTCTTGTTCGCTTTTTGTTCCTGTGCAGACTACTTTTCCGTTTGAGAACAGCAAGAATGTTGCTTTCAGTTCTGGCAATTTATACACTAGTCCTGGGAATTGTTCTGGCTCGTATTCTGTGTTTTCTAGTTTCATTGCCAAAACGTTCAAGTTCAGGGCCATTCCAACGCTTCCTGCTGCAACGATGTTTTG
>CAZDUA010000035.1:0-11590 GCA_964508495.1 uncultured Methanosarcinales archaeon
AATCCGCCCAGGGCTATTTCGTGGGGTTGAAACGCAGTGTAAACCCCACTTGACTGCTTTTGTTCAAACTTTTCGCAAAAGTTTGGTTCTGAATCCGCCCAGGGCTATTTTTTTCTTTAAGTTCTGATTCTGTAGAAATTAGTTATTAGGCAGATTCAAAAATAATGTAAGAATTATTCGTCCGCTTCGTCTTCTTTGCAGTATCCGCCTTGTGATGTTATGCCTTCGTGGTATATTGTTGCGTTTGCTGGCGTGTATTCTGTTGTTGTGTTTGTTGGTATTCTGATTGTTTGGTTGTTTATTTCGAATTCTACGCTTCCGTCATTGTACCATTCTGTTGGCGTGATTCTGAAGTTTTCGTTGAAAGCATTGAAAATTTCTGCTCTGCCATTGTCTGCTACTAATTTGCATATCTTTTTCTCTCCCGATTCAAGGCAGATGCTTGTTCGCAATAACGTTGGCACGCACCTTTCGAATGTGTCGCATTGTATGTGCGCGCAGCATGAGTCTTTGCTTATGCACTTCTTTTGTTCTGCGCACCAGAGTTTATCTTTTGTGCACTGGCACTCGCCTTCTTTGAATTCTTCTCCGTAAGTGCAGTCTTCTGGCGTGATGCATTCTCCATCTTCGCAGGCTCCAGAATCGCAATCGTTATTCGTGCAGCATGATGTTTCTGATATGCAGTCTCCGTTGCACAGTTTGCCTTCATCGCACCTGCAGTTTCCGTTTGAGCAGGTTTGTCCTGCTGGACAGTTTACTTCTGCGCATGGGTCAATTGTTTCAGGTGCAGGTGTTGCTTCAACTATCGGCATATACTCAGAAGTTGGCGTTGACCTTAATTCTGGTTCGCATGCTACTAGTAAAATTAGAAATAAAATTAAAAGATATTTGCCCACCATATGACACTACTGCGCAGTCGTGGTTTAAAAATCTTACTGTTAATCCGTGTATATCTTAACCGCGCTCGGGTCGTATTTCCAGTCTGGAGCTAGCTTGCCGATGTCTTTGTAATACTTGACTAGTCTTTTGATCTTGCTCTCTGTTAGCTGTAGTCCGCGTAATGCTGTCATGTCTTGCTTGTTTACTCCAATGTGTTTTCTTATTATGACTGATCTTCGCATTAGTGACATCATGTCCTCTGGTAGTTCTGGGACTTGTTTCTTTTCTATAAGGATTTCTTGTATTCTTTTTTCTGTTAGTAGTTTGACGCTTGGTATTCCATAGCTGTCTCTAAGTATCATTCCTATTTCACTTGATGTTTTCCCTTCTTTTGCGAATTTGCCAATCAGTAATTCTATTTCTTTTGGCTTGTATATTATCCAGGTTGGCTTTGTTGGGTTTAGTGGTTTGTTTGAGCCGGAGTTTCCTCGGCCTCTTGAGTGCATTTTTGCCATGTTTTATTTCTCCGTTCAAGAACTATCTTTCGCCAGTACAGAGAAGCCGTAACCGCTCTGCCCCTTGAACAAATGTGATTTCAAGAAGGGAGTTTATAAATTTATCGACGAACGAGGGCGATATCACGGAGTGAAAAGCCCATCATGAGGAGTGTTTTCGAGCGAAGCGAGAGTAAAAGCAGAATAAGAAAATTAAAAAAATTAAAGTAGTCCGCGTATATCATCAATGCGTGATGCTACGTCGCTTCCTTTCTTCGTTAAGGTTAAAAGTTTTAATCTGCCTTGCTTGTCAAAGTTTACAAGTCCTTCTGTTTCCATTTCCTGTAATATCTTTACAACGTGCGAGTATGTGCAGTCTATTACTTTTGCTAGCGAGCTGGCGTACACCTCGTTCTTTGCATTTCTCAATTCTACCAACATCATTGCTGGCTTTTCTCTGAAGAATGTTTTGAATATTTCTTTGTTTTTATTCAAACGACCCACCCCGGATTCTTATGAAACCATTATAATGGAATATATATTTAAATGTTTCGAAGCGATGATTTTATCGACGACAAAATGATTAATCATCGTGCATAAAAAGTGTTTTGTTTATAATCCTTTTCGATAAGCATATAAACGGGTTTCATTCGGAATAAATTGATGTTATTTTCTCATGATGTTGTAAGGCCCAGTCAAAAAGAGCTGATTGAGACTATTGCTAAAGCTTTGAAAGAGAAAAAACACGTTCTTGCTCATGCTCCGACGGGTCTTGGGAAGACTGCTGCTGTTTTGTGCCCGGCTGTTGAACTGGCGTTAGAGCGTGATTTGACTGTTTTCTTTCTTACATCAAGGCACACTCAGCATAAGATAGTTTTAGAAACTGCTAAAAAAATCATGGATAAGAACAAGATTAATTTTGCTGTTGCTAGTTTGATTGGAAAAAAGTGGATGTGCGCTCAGGAGAATGTTGATAACATGCCTTCTGGTGATTTTGCAGAATATTGCAAGTCTTTGGTGGAGGGCAATCAGTGTGAGTTCTACACTAACGCAAGGGGCAAGAATAATTTTGTTGCAAAGAAGGTTTTGTCAGAGTTGAAAGCAGATGCTCCTCTTCCTACAGAGGCAGTTATGCTGCGTTGCATTAAGGATAAGGTTTGTCCGTATGAAATGTCGCTAATGCTTGCTGAAGAATCTAAAGTTATTGTTGCTGATTATTATTATCTTTTCCACCCGCACATTCGGGAAATGCTTTTCGCCAAAATAAAAAAGAAATTAGAGCAGGCAATCATTATTGTTGATGAAGGCCATAATTTGCCATCAAGGTGCCGTGACCTTTTAACATTCCGTTTGTCTAATAAGGCTATGAAGTTGGCGATTCAGGAGGCGAAAAAGCATAATCTTGATGTTGTTCCGACTTTGGTTGAAATTCAGGAAGTTCTTATCAAGTTGAGTGATAAGATTACTGATGAGCGTTTGGTTAAGCGTGAGAGTTTTGTTGAGCCGTTGAAGAAGTTCAAGCCTTATGATGAGATTATTGCAGAATTAGAGCTGGCTGCTGAGATGGTGAGGACTGCGCAAAAGGTCTCCCATATTGGCGGTGTTGCCAAATTTTTAGAGGAATGGCAGCATTCTGATGAGGGTTTTGCGAGGATTATTAACAGAAAAGACATGCTTGTTACTTTAAGCACGCGTTGTCTTGACCCTGCCATTCTTACTAAAGAAGTTTTTGGTAATTGTTATGCGTCTGTTGTAATGTCTGGCACTTTGAGTCCTACTAACATGTATGCTGATGTTCTTGGCCTGCAGTCTGCTGTAAGTAAGTCTTTCCCCAGTCCGTTTCCTGAGAGTAATAGGTTGACAATGATTGTTCCTAAGACTACTACTAAGTTTACCTTGAGAAGCGAGCGCCAGTATAATGAAATAGCGAAGGTTTGTGCTGATATTGCGAATAAAGTTCCTGGTTGTGCTATGATTTTCTTTCCTAGTTATGGCGTTAGGGATTCTGTCGCACGATTTTTTGCAGAATTATATGATAAGCGTATTTTTTATGAAGTTCCTGGTATGAATAAGGAGGACAAGCAGGGCGTGTTGGACAAGTTTTCTGCGTGTGCAAAGTCTGGCGCAGTTCTTCTTGGCGTTGCTGCGGGTAGTTTTGGCGAGGGCATTGATTTGCCTGGCGTCATCAAAGGTGTTATTGTTGTTGGTTTGCCATTGGACAAGCCGGATTTGGAAACTACTGAGCTTATCTCATATTATGACAAAAAGTTCGGCAAGGGCTGGGAATATGGTTACATTTTGCCTGCGATGACGCGTTGCATTCAAAACGCGGGCAGGTGCATCAGGTCTGAGAAAGACAGAGGTGTTCTTGCTTTTGTTGACGAACGTTATGCTTGGCCCAGGTACAAGAATTGTTTCCCTCCTGAGTGGAATATGAATGTTACGGTTGATTATGAGGAAGAGATAGCGCGTTTCTTTGGCAGATTGGCATAACAAACTTTATATACCTCTTTTCTTGTTGTTCGTTTATGGCTAAAAAGAAGGGAAGTATTTTTGAGAAAGACAAGAAGCCGGAGCTTGTTGGCGAGCCTGAAGAGTTTCTAGAGGGTGAAGAGCAGTCTGGCAGTCATGAGGATGCTGAGATTAAGATTCATATTGGTGATAAGGAAGCTGATGTTTATACTGAGGCGGGAAGGGAAGAGTTGACTGTTGATGGTGACGAGATTGCTCCTTGGGAAGAGGGCTTTATTGAGGGCGCTGAGGGTTCTGAAAGCGCTCATTGTGAGAATTGCGATAAGACTTTAGGTGACAGGGAAGAAAGCGTTATTGAGCGTGAAGTTAAGGGAAAGATTCTATTGTTCTGTTCTGAGAAGTGCGCCCTGGCTGGCGCGGTAAAGAAGAAGGAATAGTTCTAGATTCAACTTAATGTTTCTGTTTTTATTGTTGATTTTTCTCTGATTTCTTTTACGTCTTCTGTTATTTCAAGCAGTTCTGCTGTTAGTTTGAGGCGTTTTTCTGCTAGTACGTTGTATCTTTTGATTATGAAGTCGTTGTCTTTTATTTCTGTGACTTGGAATTCTTGCGGTATCGAGAATCCTTTGCTTAGTTCTATAGTTTTGTTGAATACCTTGTTGAGTTCTGGCTGGTAGTTGATTTGCATTCTGCTCTTGTTTGGCAGGGTTATTGTTGCCGTTCCGAATGGCGCGCTTATTGTTTGATTTTCTTTTGGTATAAAGTAAAACATTACGTCTTCTTCTGCTATTTTTACTATTGCGCTTTCCCATTGTGTGTTTGGAAGCGTGTACTTCTCTCCTTCTTTTACGTGAATTTCTGCTATTACTGTGTCGTTTGTGAAGTTCAGGACTTTGTATTTGAATTCTATTTCTCTGCTGGCCGCTATGTCTCCTGCTATTGGTTTCTTACCGAACATGCTTTCATATGCTTTTATTGGGAATGCTTGTTTTTTGTTGATTGAAGCGTATCTTTCCATTATTTGTGTTTTGTTGATCGTAAGTGAGACTTCTTTTTCGCTTGGCTCTATTGTTGTTTCTCTGTGTTCTCCTAATTTAATGCCGATTAGCGCTTCATCAAATCCTTTTATTTTTCCGCTTTGTCCTAGTATGAAAGTGTGTGGTCCTTTTACGTAATTGCTCAGTCCATATTCTTGTGCGAGTGTTGCGTTATTTGTATCTACGACCGTGCCATTTTCTAATGTCAGAATGAAGTTTATGCTTACTAGGTCTCCTTTTTGTGCGCCTGCTTCAACAGTGACATTTGTTACATTTTGTTGTACTTGTGGCGCTGCGCAGGCTGCCAGTATTACTAAAAATAAGATTGCAAGTTTTTTCATCCTATTGCTCTCCTCACGTCTGTTGTTTCCACTGATTCTACTCCGTCTATGTGTTTTATTTGTTCTTCGAGCTTGTCAGTGCCGCCTATGTTTTCGTCCATTACAAATAGCATTTTGAGCGATTTCAACCCGAAGCCGATTGGCTCTATTTGTTTTCTTATTTCGCCATCTTTGTGTTTTTGGTCTACAAAGTCCCGTATGTGTTTGCTTGCGTGAGTGTAAATTTTATCCAAATCTGTTTCTGGCGCTGATGGCATTATCTTTAGCGTTACTACTATGCTGGCCATCTTTTAGTTTGGTCCTGTGAACCCGCACATTGGGCAAGAATACCTTGCGGCTATCTTTCTTTGGTGTGGTGTTCGTATTATTTCGTACTTCAGGCATTTTGGACAATTAAAGCGTACTGCGCCTTTTGCTACTGGTTGTTTTAGTTCTGTCATGCTTATTGGCTGTAAAGGAGGGGTTTAAAAATGTTATGATTGTTACGTCGAGACTTTGATGCCTGCCTGTTCGAAGCTGCCGGGTCCTGCAGACTGACTTTTTCTCCCCGTATTGGCAGGGGGGAGAAGAAAGTCACCCGAGCTTTGATTGGGCCGGCGGCCATTTGTGATGAAAACCACTATTCCGTAGAGATAACAAAAGTATATAAATGCAGTTTGGGGTTGTTGACTCATGGGGTTATTTGGTAGGTCTGACGATAAGGAAGCTAAACAGCGCGAGCTTGAGCGTAGGATTTCTGAGAAGCTTGCTGAAGTGAATGCTGAGATTGCCGAGAAGGGCAAACTGCTGGCCGATATTAAGCGTGAGTCTTCTCGTGTTGTTGCTGATGCTGACAGGCGTATAGAGTCTGCGAACAAGGAAGAGGGAGCTGTGAAGGCTTTGCGCACAGAAGTTGCCAGGCGTATTAAGATTGCTGAAGCTAAAGAGTCTAAGTTGAGTGAGATGGAGCGTACTTTTTCTGAACATGCTAGTGCCATGCAGAAAGAGCAGGTTAGGATTCAGCAATTGAGGAAGAACGAGCAGGATTTGAAGCTGAACATTGGTGCGTTGGAGCACGCATTTGAGGAGAAACGTTCTGTTTTGGATCAAAGGAAGGATGCTATTTCGCGTTTGACTAAAGATCTTAATGTTTTGTTGATGAGGCGTTCTGAGATTGACCGCATTGAGGCGTCTCTCAAAGAGGCTATTGCGAAGGACCGTAGTCTTAGAGCAGAAATTGTTAAGAAAGAACAGCGCGTTCAGGAAGGCGCGAGAATTATTTCTAAACAGCAGGAAGATGTTGAGAAATACATGCGTTTGTTGAAGGACTTGCGTTCTCAGATTGAGCAGGGTACTCCTATGAGAAAGCAGATGGAAGCTGAGATTGCTGATAGGAGAAAAGTGATTTTGAAAGCCGAGCGTGATTTGGCTGACATGGAAGATGCTGTTAAGGACGCGATTGCTGCTAAAGAGGGTTTGCAGAAGAAGAGTGCTGAGGTTTCTTTGAAGGAGCGCAAGATTGCGGAAGCAGAATCAAGGATTGACGCGAAGAAGAAAGAGCTTGAACGTTTGAGCATGGGCGCTGAGGAAATTCACAAGAGCCAGGAAGAACTGCGCGCGTTTGTTGAGGAAAAAAAGCACATTCTTGAGGAATTAAAATCCGCTATTGCTCAGAATAGTCAGTCGAGCAGGGAAGCGCATGATAATGCGTTGAAGTCTAAGACTGCAGAGCATGATTTGATGGTCGCCCAGCGTTCTGCTGATAAGAAGTTGAAGGCTTTGGAATCTAAAGAGCAGTCTTTGATTTCTAGAGAATCTGCTTTTGTTGAGCACGAAAAAGCTTTGAAAGAGGCGTCTCGTATGCTTTCCAAGGACAAGGATGAGCTTTCTAACGAAGTTGGTGCCAGAAAGGCCGAAATGCTTCTTGTCCAGCAGGAGTGGGAGAAGAAGATTCAGGAGCTTAGAGCGGAGAAGAGTGAGCTTCAGCGTGAAAAGCAGGATGTTAGAAAGCTTGTTGAGGATGACGTTATTGGTTTGAAGGACAAGGAAGACGAGCTTGTTGAGACTGTTGCTATGTTTGAAGAGGATAAGAAAAAGTTAATGGATGAGGAAAAATCAGTGATGAGGCGTGTTGTTGAGCTTGAAAGGGCTAAGGCTGCTTATGAGCGCGAAAACAAGTCTTTGACTGGTAAGGAAAAGAGGATTGTTGATGGTGAGAGGATCGTGCAGAAGGGCATGTCGTTTATTGAATCAGAAAAGAGAAAAGTTGAGCAGGAGAAGGATAAAGTTTATCGTTCTAGAGAGCTTAAGAAAATGCTTCCTCAGATGGAACGCAGGTATGAGGAGTTGCGCAGGAATATTTCTAAAGCTGAAGCAAGATTGATTGGCGAGAGTATTAAGCCTTCAAAGATTAACGCGTTTAGACAGCGCGAGAGGGAGCTTTCTGTCAAAGAGAAAGGCATCGAGTTGGAAGTTGGCAGGCTTGTTGAGCAGGAGCGTGAGGTTGAACAGCTAGAGCAGAGGAAGGACCGCGCGTTTTCTGAGTATTTGCGTGAGGAAGTTGAGCGTGTGACTCAAGGCAGGCCTGGAAGAGAAATTGTTCATCCTGAAATTCATGCTATGATTGATGATGCTCGTGAGAAGGTCATGCAGGGCAATGTTGATGGCGCAATTCGTCTTATTGCTGAGGCAGAGCTTTTGGTTGATAAAGTGCATAATCCGTCTCAGAAGCGTTTGTTGCTGTATGATGTTCGTGATGTGAAAACGAGCATTAAGCTTGCAACGCTTACTTAGTTTTACGTAGATATTATATTTTCTTTCTGGCTGAATATTTTTCCTAGAAATGATTCCACGACTCGCATGTTCGTGCGCGTGTGTGGTGTTATTTGAGATGCTTTTATCGTGCTTGGCCTGCAGAGGGCGATTAATGGGATTAAATTGTCTGCAAGATGGCTGTCTACAGGCGAGTTGCTTTGTATTTCTATGATTAGTTTTTTAGCTGCTTCTTGTCCTACGATTTCTGATGATTTTCCTTGCTGGCCCAGCGCGTCTGCTCCCAGTCTTATTGGATTTTCAGTGTCTATGTCTTCATTATTGGCGAATATTGCCCAGAGTGTGATGCCTGAGCCGGTGCTTGGCGTGTCTGCATATTCTATTGTGATTTCTATTGGAACGTTTAAGTGGTTGAGTGTTTGTTTTGCCGCGCTTGCTTGTCTTTCTGCGACTTGCGCGTGTGCCAGGTCTTTGCTCGCATGTGCTGTTCCTTTTATGCTTGTTAATTTTCCTTGTTTTATAAGATTGAATGATTTGTGTTTTAGCATGGCTTGGAATGCTTCAAATGTGTCGAATTCGTTTCGTTTAATTTGTGGTTTTATTGTTAGTTCGACTTTTCCTCCGCCTTTGGGATAATATCCTCGTTTTAGCACTTTGGCTTCAAGCCCGCATATTCTGTTGTATTGTGGTGCTAGTACTTGTGTGAAATAGTCTATTGGCATGCTCCATTCTGTGTCAGTTCCGCCTATCAAGGTGAGAGTGTGGGTTTTTTGTGCGAACATGCATGGCAATAGTACTGCTTGAAGCAGTAAAGTTATGCTTCCTGCTGTTCCTATGTCTATTGTTGTGTTTTTGGCTGATATTTTGCCTGGTATGAATAGTAATTCTTTGCTTCCTATTTCTGCGCCGTCTGCTTTGGCATTGCATAATTGTTGCAGTGCTTTTACGCAGTGTACGTGTTGTGCTTTTAGTCCTGCATCTTTTCTTCCTGCTCTTATGTTGGTTACTCTGAATGGTTGTCCTGTGAGTGAGCTTAGAGCGAGTGCTGTTCTGACTATTTGTCCTCCGCCTTCTCCTTGGCTGCCGTCCAGAATTATCATGGTAGTTCGTCCAGAAGACTCTCGTCATTGTCAAGGTCATCGAGTTCTTTTTCGAGTTGGTCTATTTCGCTTTCTACATCAAGAATTTCCGCTTCTTCGCTTTGCGATGGTGGCATAATTGTCTGTTTTGAGCCTTTTACTTTAAATGAAAGGAGCATCCATTTGTTGTCGTTGCATTGCCAGGTTTTGCCCTTATTGCACAAATAGCCTATTGCATAATACGTATAGCCTGGCGTGAATTTATTGGAGGACATGTCAAGGGTAAATCTGGCAGTGCCTTTTACCCATTGTTTTACGATAGGATCTTTTGTTAATGAGCTGATAGTTACTCGCTCCCAATTTTTGCTGTCAGTAAGAACATAAATGATGCCCCATGAGTAATCTGCAGGACCCACAGTAATGTCAAGTTCAGAGCCAATTTCTAATTCATCTGCGCTGAGTTGGAAATTGGTTGGTTGTGAGGCCCATCGTGGCATATGCTCTGATGGTATTAGTAGTCCTGCTCGGCCTGGTGATGGAGGTAGAAGCGTGCAAGCTGTCAATAAGATTAATAGCCATATGTGTTTCATACAGTAAAGAATAAAGCGGTACTATAAAAATCTAAAGAAAAAAAATAAAAAATTAGTCGACTGATTCGAGTTCGCTCAAATCAGCGTCTAACTGGTCCAGTTCGCTGAGGTCTTGGTCCAAGCCGTCTGCTTCTGCTACAGTTGGTTCTGGAGCAGTCGCGGGTTGTACAGCTGGTTGTGCTGCTGGCACTGGTACGGCTGGCGGAATTGTTGTTTTTTGCGCACAGCTAACTAGTAACAGCAATGCAAGTCCCAACGCAATTACTGCGGTTCTCATATTTATAGCCACCATTTACCTTGTATTTAAGGTTTACGCGGTTCCAGTTGTGCTGGAGTCGTCGGTGCTTGCAGGTGTGCTTTCTGGAGCAGCAGTCTCTTCAGCTATCGGAGCATCTGTGCTTTCTGGAGCAGCAGTCTCTTCAGCTACTGGAGCTGCAGTTTCTTCAGCTGCTGGAGCTGTTGAACTTTCCTCAACTGCGTTTGGGTCCTTCTGCTTGACGCTCTTCAGCCAGTCTCGAATTAGCCCACGTGCATCTTTCAATGTCTTGTTTGCTGCTCGGAACTTTTGAGCTGCTTGTTTCATTAGCCCGTCTTTCTGGCCTGGTTCTGCAGCGCGTGCTTGTTCCATGAAGCTCTTGCCCTCATCGAATAGTGCTTGCGCTTCTGCAATCTTTGCGCTTATTGCGCCTGTGTCAAGTCCGCTCGTGTCTTTGCCTTTTGCGGTCAAGTGTTCAACGATTTTTGCAAGGCGGTTTTCAAGCATTTCTGCGCGCTTGAAAGTTGGTCCCATCTTGTTCGCAATGCGTTCAAGAAGGTTGTGCTTTGTATCTCGTCCTTTCGTGCGTGCTTCTTTGCATGCATCGCTTTGCTTGTCTGCTTCGCATGCTGCTCTAATTTCATCACGAAGAGATCTTATATCTTCTCTCTTCTGTTGGACCATTTCTTTGCGTTCTTCACGCATTTCTTTGGCATTGTCCACGCGCTCTTGCGCTTTGTCCATGCGCTCTTCCGTTCTGCCTTTTCCTGCGCTATCTTCAGTAGTTTCTTCGGCTATTGCAATTGGTGCCAAAGCAACTATTAAGATAGCAAGTATGGCTATCCAGTTCTTCATTTTAGTCCACCTCCATAGTGGTTATTGTATCATTCCAAGCAACGCTTGTTTCGGCGCTGCCCGTTATGTAATTTGTTTTCATACTGTTATCTTAGTCGGGGGCGTTTAAATACATACTTTCAATTGGCAGTTTTTTGTAAGTCTTTTATTCCCTTTAACGCTTTACAAAAGTTCATTCTGCCCCTTTTCACTTAAAGGAGCTTGAAAAGAGCTTCTTTTGCTTAGAATACCGCTCTTTACCGCCTTATCATCTCACAATCTTTATATATAAGAAAAGCAGTGTTAAACATATGAGAGTATTTTGGGTGGTATTGTTATTGTTAGCGCCTTCTGTGCTAGCTTCCACTATACATGGTGCTGTTTACGATTTTGGCCTTAACCAGCTATCTAATGCTATTGTTGAGATTAATACCACCCCTTATCAGCAAATGGTTGCTAAGAATGGGACTTATTCTTTCTCAGTTCCTCCTGGAACTTACTCTTTGATTGCAAGGCATGAAAAATCTGATTCAGAAATAGTGGAAAACATTTCTGCTTTGTCTGAGGGTGATTACGTGTTTGATTTGATTTTGCTGCCTTCTCTGGACGAAGAGGTTTTGTTGGAAGAGGACTTGCCTTTTGTTGATGAGCCATTGCAGGATAGGCCTGTCACTCATTGGGTCTTGTGGGTCATTGTATTTTTAGCGCTTAGTTACATTGTTTATAGGGTTTCAAAGAAGCCTGAAAGAATTGTTGAGAAGGAAATTATTAAGGAAGTAAGGGAAGTCGTGGTTGCTGATGAATTGCAGAAGGTTTTGGAGTTTGTTGAAAAGGAGGGTGGCAGGACTACGCAGAAG
>CAZDUA010000036.1:0-18935 GCA_964508495.1 uncultured Methanosarcinales archaeon
AAGTACGGCGTGTAAGTACTAAACGCATATAAAGGAGGATTCTTTAAAAGGGTTTTATGAAGAGGACTGAATTTTTCGTACTGATTTTGATTATTGCTGTCGCGCTTATTGGTTTGTACGTTTTGGTTGGCAAACCTGGAAGTTCTGGAAATGTCATTTATACTTATGGAAGAAGCATTGATGATTACACGCCTAATGCGGATGGTTGCTGCTTTGATGTCGTGACGCATGGTTCTTCTTATGTTGAGTGTTATTTGTCTTGGAGTTTTGCGGTTAAGACTCGCGAGCAGGCTTTGATTGATGCCGGCAAGACTGTTGGCGATATTACTCATGTTGGTCCTTTGAGAACTGGCCCTCTTTGTCTTAATTAGCGCCACTATTCTTTTATAGTCGTTACTTTTTTGTTTCTTCATGAAAGTTGCAGAAAAGACCAGCGATCCAGTCATTAATCTGGCTCTTGATACTATTGAGGTTAAGAAGCAGGCTTTGGTTTTTGTTAATGCTAAGCGTTCTGCTGAAAAGGTTGCTGAGGATATTAGCAAGAAGGCTCCGTTGAAGAGTAAGGAGCTTGATGATTTGTCTGAAAGTGTTAAGTCTGTTCTTTCTAAGCCTACTCGTCAGTGTGAACGTCTTGCTTTGTGCGTGAAGCATGGTATTGCTTTTCATCATGCTGGTTTGGCTTCAAAGCAGAAGGAATTGGTTGAGGATGCTTTTCGTTCTGGTCTTGTAAAGATTATTTGTTGCACTCCTACTTTGGCTGCTGGTGTTGACTTGCCGGCTTTTCGCGCGATTATTCGTGATGTTAAGCGTTTTGGCTTGCACGGAATGTCGCCTATTCCTGTGCTGGAGTTTTTGCAAATGGCGGGCAGGGCTGGCCGTCCTAAGTATGATACGTTTGGTGAGGCTATTGTTCTTGCGCAGACAGAATCTGATAAAGAGTACATTATCGAGCATTATTTGAAGGGCGTGCCCGAGGATATTTACAGCAAGCTTGCTGTTGAGCCTGTTTTGAGGACTTATTTGCTTTCTTTAATTTCTGCCCGCATTATTTCTTCGCGCGTTAGCATTCTTGATTTTTTTGGAAGGACTTTTTGGGCTCACCAGTATAAAGATGAGGCAAGGATGGAGAAGATTATTGATAGGACTTTGAAATTACTTGTTGATTGGAGTTTTTTGCAGGAAGTTCAGGAAGGTTATCGCGCTACCGCTATCGGCAAGCGTGTTGCTGAATTGTATGTTGATCCTTTGACGGCTTTTAATTTGTTGAACAGGCTGGAAAAAGCAACCAGAACTAAATTGAAATCTATTTCTTTCTTGCATGCTGTTTGTAATACTCTTGAGATGCGTCCTTTGCTTCGCGTTAAGCAGAAGGAGTATGATGAGTTTAACCAGAAGTATGCGCTGCTGGAGCATTATTTGTTGGAGCACGAGCCTAGCATGTTTGAGCCTGAGTATGATGACTGGCTTGATAGTTTTAAGACTTCTCTGATGCTGGAAGATTGGATTGATGAGAAGGATGAGGAGTGGGTTCTTGAGCATTATGATAGCAGGCCTGGTGAAACGAGAGCCAAGATTGATAATGCTGATTGGCTGTTGTACGCTTGCCACGAGTTGGCGAGGTTAATGCAGTATCAGGATTTGTTGAAAGAGATTACTAAGGTGCGTTTGAGATTGAAGTATGGTGTTAAGGAGGAGTTATTGCCGTTGATTCGTCTTGAAGGTATTGGTCGTGTTCGTGCGAGAAAGCTTCATCGTGCTGGAATTAAGGATTTGGGCGACATTAGAAAGGCTTCTTTGGAGAAATTATCAGAAGTTATTGGTGTTGCTGTCGCAAAATCAATTAAGGCGCAGGTTGCTGGGTAGGCTGGCCGATTGCCGTGTAAGCGTGTGCTTCTAGTTTTGACAGGACTTCTTGTGCTTTTTCCCTTGCGTCATTGATGTGCACTGTTGCCATGCCGTATTTTGTTCTTAGGCTTTGTGAAAGTGAGCGTCCTAGTTCTTCTGCTTTTACGTCAAGTGATGCTTTGTTTGATATTATTGCGCCTGCGAATATGTCTCCGCATTGCGATACGTAATGCGTGGTGTAGTCGAATCCTTGTCCTGCTATTGCTTTTACAATACTTTCCGTTTCTTCACCAGAAACGTTTGGTGCGCAGATTGCGAGCAGGCCTTTTTCGCCTCTTAGAACTAAAAAGTCATCTAGGCAGTTGAGGAAGTATGCTTTTGACTGCATACCCGTTTCATCATCCTTCGTGATGTCGCCGGTGGTCATGCGTTCTTCGTTATTTAGTGTCATTGTTTGTTACCTTTATAAATGTTGTTGTTGTCACCACTGACCAGAAACTACTCCACCTGCATTCTTGATATAATGTTCCTGGCCGGTCTTATTGAAGTGTCCTTGCCCAAATCCCTGTATTGTTTCATGAAATCAGTGAATGTAATTGTTTTGTTCTTTCCTAGCGCGTGTGCGACATAGAAAGCGCGGTCTGCGCCCTTACAAAGTTCGTCTGCGCTGATGCCTTTTTCATGTTGTCTGACTCCTGCTGCCAGCGTGATTGGTATTCCGTAAATTACCTCGTACTTTTTGTCGCGCTCTGTAACAATTTCAGAATATTCAAATTGGTGGCCTGCAACTTTTTCTCTTAGAACTTCTGTTTGTCGGAATGCTTCTTCCTCATTGAGCTGTGGCGCTGCAATTATGAACTCATCTCCGCCTAGTCTTCCAACAATGTTTGGTTTGCCAAAAACGCCCGTTGCTAGATTAACTATTTCTTTCAAGACATAATCACCGGCTGCGTGACCGTAAATATCGTTTGCTTGCTTGAATTTATTTAGGTCAAAAGCAACGACTGAAAGCGGGTCGTTGTGTCTTTCTGCGAATGGGATTAGGTCTTCTGTGAGACGTTTGAAAAAGTACCTTCTTGACCTTGCACCGCTGACTTTGTCAGTCATCATTTCTTCCAGAAGTTCTTGGTTTTCTCTTGCAGCTGCAAGATACCTTTCTTTTGTTTCCTTAAGTTCTGTGGTTTTCGCTGTTAGCTCGGTTGCTTTTGCGGCAAATTGTCTTATGTATTCTCTGAACGCTTCTTCTTGTGCGATTGTGTTTTGCTGGTAGGCATCTGCGAGTCCTAGAATTTGCTGTCCGACAAGTCCGATGCTTGCCAGAAGTTCATCTTTGCTCGTGCCAGCATATACTTCAAGAGCTGAAGCCTCATTGATAAGTTGAACGTAGGAGCTGACTGTTTCGTGGAAAGTTCTTTTTGTATCTTGGCCAACTGTGTTGTGTATGTTTTTGACAAGGCCTTCGAGGTCTTCCGGCTTCATTTTTCTCAGGAAGCTAAAAGCTCTGATAGGAGGAAGCTGTCTTATTCTTTCACCTACAGTCGGTTCTCTTGGCGTGTCTCCTGGATTCCTCGTTGCCATCATCACTCACTCTTATCGTCTTAAATCCTTTATAAATCTTTCTATTTTTAACTACTATTAAGTGGTTAAAAAGTAATTATCACTTTTGAGAATTTGAGTTTCTCCGCGCCGTTATAAAAAAGTTCCGGTGGGAGAGGCGCTCCCGACCGGCAGTTTTTGGATGAATCACCTCCTTCGTTGTTTTGCTCCTAAAAGGGCTTGGTTGTCGTTGTATTATGCTTAGAAGTTGCTTTTAATATGGGTTGTGAAGGGTTAATCTGGACGTTAAGTCCATAAGAAGCTAAAAGTCGCAGCCTAAATCAATGCCAACGGTCCACTCTCCAGTCTTCTTATCCCTGGAAAGTTCTCCACCCTTAACCGCTTTGACGCATTTCTCAAGCCACGATGCCGCCTTTTCACTCGAGGCCTCAATCATGCACTTCTCAAAAACTGCGTCTTTGTATTCTTTGCAGACCTCTTCTTCCGTTACTTCAGTGTCGCAGCCGCATGTATCAGTGCATTTTAACTCTACTTCCTTGGTAACAAGTTCTGTCGTAACTTCTTCACCAACACCCATGACAATAACTCGTGTAGCCTTCATACCAGCCATATAACTTCGTGCTCCGCACACTTTTCCTAATGTCGCCTTGCAATCGCAGGTTGCTGAATGGCCAGGAGGTGTTGCGCTACAATCATAATGCTTCACGCCGCAAATACTTTCAGTAGAACACATTATAGGCGCATGGGATGTTCCTTTGCATGCGCCGCTCACGTCGCACACGTCTGGACACGTATCTGGATTCCCATCGTCGCACGCCGCTCCTTCTGGACAGGGTAGTGCGACAGTATCACCGCCTCTTCCCGCAGAGGTTCCGGCGGGTCCGATTGAAGGACCTATTCCTCCTGGAGCGATTGTTCCGCCACCAGGTTGCTGAGGAGGCGGTTGGGAAGGAGGCTGCTTTGAAAGTTGATGCTTCACGTAACAGTCGCGCTCACACACCCGTTTCTTGGCCGCATTTTTATTCGCGTTTCCCCATATCTTTGCGCAGTCATATAGGCAGTCATCGTATGCTGCTCTTCCAGCACCAACGTTCTGCTTAAAGAAGTAAACGAGTGAGAAAACCGAAACAACAAGCACGCCAATTAAAATCCATACAGGGAACTGTTTATGCATTATTCCTCTTTTTGACAACTAATATTGCTGTAGTTTAAAAATATATACGCCCGAGCTGGGATTTGAACCCAGGTCGAAGGGACCGCAACCCTCCAGTCTATCCAAGCTAGCCTACTCGAGCATAAGTTCTGTCGAGAAATGAGTGCTTTATAAACCTAGCGCAGGTGTAATCCTTTGACGTGCTTCTTCTCAATTAAGGTAAGATAAAGCAAGGTGTAGTAAGTGTTGTTGATGAATAATGTTAACAGCACGAGTGCGATGATGAATACAATGGCATAAATTATTGTGAAGATTGGTCCGAAGCTGAAGAAAAACAACGCACCTACTAATATTCCAAGAAACACTGCGAGCGTTGTGAGTGGCCTTATGCCGATTTCGAACGTTGCTATTTCAGGTATTGCTTTTACGCTGTGCTTTAGCTGTTTTACTGCGTCTCCAAAATTTCTTTCTGTGACTATCATTGCAGGCAGGATGAGTTTTCCCACTATTCCTGCAAGCGTGTCAAGCCATCCTGCTGCGAATTGTCCAATTTTGCCGCCTCTCTTTCGTAATATGCTGATTAGTATTGAAACTATCACAAACACTACTGCGAATGCTATAATGTCTTTGAAGTTGCGCAGCGCTCTTTTGAACCCTGAAGCTACTGTTGTGTCTTTTCCTTGTGCTACTTCATGGACCATCCAGCTTTGCATTGCTGCTAAGAAAGTACTCCAAATCTGGGCTAGGAGGACAAATATCAATACGCTCACGTAAAAGTATGATTCTGGCATTACTGCAGCGAACGGGTACAGGATTGCTGCCAAAACGCAGAAGAGTATACCACTCACTAACATTAAGACTGGCACTATCATCAAGCTCTTGTCTCTGCCTATGAATTCAAAACTAATTTTGAATATTTTCCAAGCGTTGTGTAATCTGTCAATGAACCCCATAAATCTTTGTCTTACTGGGGTCTTTAAAAATTTTGCCATTATGACTTTTATGCCACCAAAATTTTTATCGTTGTAAGTCTTATTACTCTCTAATATGACGAATAAGTCTCAAACAGTGAAGGATGTTATGCACGAGCATAAGAGGAAGTTGGAGGATATTGCAGTAGATGCTCCGTTGAATAATCGTGCTCGCGAATTGTTTGAAAAGGCGAAGACTCCTCTTGACCCGCAAATTTACAAAGGCGAGTTTAAGGCTTATTCTGGAAAGGGTTCTGACAATTATGAGTCTTCTTTGGAATCTCAAAAACGCATGTCTGAGAAGAGTGAGAATTTCAAGGATTGGATGGGTAATGAGAAGTATGAGGCTGAGAAGAAAGTTTCTTCTGATAAGAAAGGCTATAAGTTTGCGCGTGATACCGCTGGAAAGTTTTCTAATGAGTTTGAGGATGTCGCAAGAAGTTATTTGATGAGCGAGGGAAGAGAGTTGTACAAATTCTTGAGAGGTCAGGGTCGTGACTTTTATGATATTACAAGAATTGGCACTGGCAAGTTGGAGAATGCTGTTGCGGCGTTGGCGATTGTTGGAAATAAGGCTGCTTTGATTGGCGCGAGTGATTTTGACAAGAAGATTTCTCAGCTTGCTTCTCAGTATGGTGTTACTAAGACTAAAGCAACTAATTATGTCTTGTCTCACGAGTTTGTGCATGCTTCTCAGAAAGGTAAATACTTTGATAGCCATGTTCAGGCAGAGCTTGATGTTGAGCACACCTTGAAAGATTATTTCACGAAAAAGGGCGAGAATGATTTGGCAGCTATTGCAAGTGATCGTGCTTCTAAGGTTGTAAACAATTATGGCGGTTTTGGAAAGTATGCCGCTCCCAAGAATTATAGTGTTCCTAAAGGCGATGTTTTGAAGGGCCCTGGTTATGTTGGGAAAGGCGCTTCATCTTACTCTGGCAAGTCTGCTGGTTATGCTAAAGCCGCGTAATCAATAAATACTCTTTTCTTTTTTCAGTTTCTATGAAGTATTCTGTGTTAGTAGAGGTGTATGAGCGTTTAGAGTCTACTACGAAGCGTTTGGAAAAAACGTCCATTCTCTCTGATTTTCTAAAGTCTGCTGATGATTTAGACAAAGTCATGCTTCTTGTTCAGGGCCGTGTTTTTCCTAATTGGGACCAACGTGAGCTGGGGATGGCTGCGAGGTTGTTGTTGAAGGCTATTTCTGTTGCTACTGGCGCTTCTTTGGAGAAGATTGAATCTACTTGGAAGGAGACTGGTGATTTGGGAAATGTTGCGGTTGAATTAACCAAGAAAAAATCTCAGGTTGCTTTGTTTTCTCAGCCGTTGACTGTGCAGAAAGTTTTTGATAATTTGAGAAAGATTGCTGAAATGGAGGGCGCAGGTACTGTTGATAGGAAAGTGCAGTTGGTTGCTGAGCTTATGACCAGCGCTTCTCCTGTTGAGGCGAAATATATTATTAGGACAATTCTTGGCGAGCTAAGAGTTGGTCTTGGCGAGGGCACTGTCAGGGACGCGATTGTTTGGGCGTTTTTTGCTGACAAGGCAGGCGTGAAATATGATAAAGCAACTAATGAGTTGGATTTATCCGATGATGAGAGAGTAAATTACGATAAATATACAACTCTTGTTCAGGAAGCGTTGGATGTTGCGAATGATTTTGCCGAGGTTGCAAAGATCGCTAAAGAAAAAGGCGAGTCTGAGTTGCAAAATGTTTCTTTAATGCCTGGCAAGCCTGTGAAAGTGATGTTGTTCCAGAAGGCAAAGGATATTGCTGATGCGTTTACTGTTGTTGGAAAACCTGCAGCTATTGAGCAAAAATATGATGGTTTTAGGCTGCAGGTTCACAAGACTAAAGGCAAAATTACGTTGTATACGCGTCGTTTGGAGGATGTGACTGCCCAGTTTCCTGATGTAATGCAGAGGATTGCGAAGAACGTTAAGGGCGACAATTTCATCATTGATGCAGAGGTTGTTGGTATTGATTTGCAGACGAAAAAATATCTTGCTTTTCAAAGTATTAGCCAGCGCATTAAGAGAAAGTATGATATTGAGGAGATGGCAAGAAAGTTTCCAGTGGAAGTTGATGTTTTTGACATTCTCTTTTTCAACAAGGACAGTTTGTTGAAGACTCATTTTATTGAGAGAAGAAAGATTTTGGAAAAGATTGTTGTTCCGGTCGTTCACGAGATTAAGCTTGCTGAGCACATGGTCACTGATGATGAAGTTGTTGCTGAGAAGTTTTACAAGAGTTCTCTTGCCGCTGGCAATGAGGGCGTGATGATGAAGAATTTACAGGGCATTTACAAGCCAGGCTCAAGGGTTGGTTTTGGTGTTAAAGTTAAGCCTACCATGGATACTTTGGAAGTTGTGATTGTTGGCGCTGAGTGGGGCGAAGGTAAGCGCGGTCAGTGGCTTGCTTCTTTCATGGTTGCGGTTCGTGACCCTGATACTAACAGTTTTGTTGAGATTGGGAGGGTTGGTACTGGCATTAAAGAGAAAGTTGAAGAGGGTGTTAGTTTTGAACAGCTTACTCAGTTGTTGCTGCCGTTGATTGTTGAGGAGAAGGGCCGTGAGGTCAGGGTGCGTCCTGAGGTTGTCATCGAGGTTGATTATGAAGAGATTCAGAAGTCTCCTACTTATTCTTCTGGTTTTGCTTTGAGGTTTCCGCGTTTGGTGAAATTACGTGAGGACAGACTTGCGGAAGATATTAATACTGTTGAGGATGTCAAAGCACTAGCTGAGAGTCAGCGTGGTCGAGGTGAATTGAAATGAAATGGCAGTTGATTATTTTGTTGATATTTTTAGTGGCTTGTGCTAAGCCTGTTGAACAGGCTGAAACGCCTGAGCAGATTGAAACTCCTGAGGAAGTTAAACAGCCTATTGCTAAGCAGGACATGATGATTGCCGAAGCTGTAAAACTCGGCCAGCCTATTAAGTGTGTTTCTGAGCAGGCAGGGCAGACTGCGACTATTTACATGAAGGGCAGTAAGATGCGCATGGATACTTCGCCTTCTGAGGCTCATGGAATTTACACTGAGGATACTATGTATACTTGGCAGGGCAAGCAGGGTACAATGATGAAGTTGTCTGATATCAAGCAGATGTCGGCCGAGCTGGGCCAGCAGTATCAAACTAAGACTCCGGAAGAAGTTGTCGCTAATGCTGAGCAGAGCAACGCGAGATGCGAGCCTGCTGACGTGCCTGAATCAATGTTTGTTCCTCCGAACGACGTTCAATTCCAGGACCTTGGCGAGATGATGAAACAGCTCGAATCAATGACTAAGAACATTCCAAAATAATTTTTTCTTTTTTCATCGCAAAAGTTTAAATATTTAGTAAGGAGTTATCTGTTAAAAAGAGGAAACAATGGACGCGCTTGAATGTATTGCCACTCGCCGTAGTGTTCGTAAGTTTTTGGACATTCCTGTTGAGTTTGAAAAGGTTGGGAACGTTCTTGATGCAGGCAGGTTTGCTCCGAGCGCTGGTAATTTGCAGGATTGGAAGTTTATTCTGATTACTGACGGGAAAATGCGCGAGAGCATTTCAAGGGCTTGTGTTGAGCAGTTTTGGGTTGGCAGTGCTCCTGTGCTTATTGTTGTCTGCACTGAGCCTGAGAAGACTAAACGTTTCTATGGCCGTTCGGGCGAGAAGTACAGTATTCAGAATGGTGCTGCTGTCGTGCAGAACATGCTTCTTGCTGCTCATGCTGAAGGTCTTGGAAGTTGTTGGGTTGGTGCTTTTGAGGATGAAGCGATTAAGCGTATTCTTGGTATTCCTGATAATATTTTGATTCAAGCGATTGTTCCTCTTGGTTATCCTGACGAGAGAGTTCCGATGCCTTTGCGTTTCACATTAGAGAATACTGTTTACATTGATAGTTGGGGTAACAGGATTAAGGATCTTGCCGCGTATATGGAATGGTATGGCGAGCACGTGCAAAAGGCAATTCAGAAAGGAAAAGAGTTAATCCAGCAGTTTGCTAGAAAACTTCAGCAGTGATATCGTCGATTTCTTCTGTTCTTGGTGACGAAAAGATCCATTTCCACGTCAGAGTAACAACAAATTATTTTCAATAGTTTTGTCGACGATAAATAGCACAAAAAAGCACATCACTTCTAGAATAGATATTTTTCACCACAAGAATATTTATAAATCACTTAAAGTAAAAAGAAAAATTAATACACCAACTTTCTTGGCGGAAAGTCGTGTTGATTGTGTGTGTTCAATTTCGTTTGGCGATGAATTGAACCTAGCGTTTGTTAATCAATTTCGTTCTTAACTACATGTTGGTCTCGTTGGCGCGATACAACACGTTCTAAGGGTTAGATAACACTCCCTATATTTAATTTTTATCCATTACTGGGGGGGAGTGAAAAACAAACGGGGGGATCCGCATGGACATTTTGGTTGAAAACGCAAAAAACAGTGAAACTACTTTTGACGGTCTTGCCGTCGGCCAGGCAAATATTAAGGTGATTGGCTGTGGCGGCGCTGGTAACAATATGGTTACTTGGTTGTATAAGCGCGGAATTAAGGGTGCTGAGATTATTGCCGTTAATACTGATCAACAGCATCTCAAGATTAGTGAAGCTGACAAGAAATTCATTATCGGAAAGGACTGCACTCGAGGTCTTGGTTGTGGAGGCTTCCCGCAGAAAGGAGCACAGGCCGCACAGGAATCTATCAATGAGTTGAAGCTTTCTTTGAAGGGCGGAGACATGGTTTTTGTCTGCGCTGGAATGGGAGGAGGAACTGGTACTGGCAGTGCTCCTATTGTTGCTCAGCTTTGCAAGGACATGGGCGCGATTGTTATTGGAACAGTTACCATGCCTTTCAATATTGAAAGAGCTAGAATTGAGAAGGCAGAGTTTGGCCTTGAGCAGTTGAGAAAAGCTGCTGATACTGTTATTGTTATTGATAACAACAGATTAGTGCAGATTGCGGGCAACTTGCCTGTTCAGCAGGCTTTTGCTGTTGCTAACGAGCTTGTTGCTACGATGATTAAGGGAATTGTCGAAACAATCGCAATGCCTTCGCTAGTTAATTTGGACTTTGCTGACGTTAAGGCAATCATGACTAATGGCGGTGTTGCAGCTATCGGCGTTGGCAGTTCTGATACGACAAACAGGGTTGATGAGGCCGTTAAGGGAGCTTTACAGAATCCACTTTTGGACATTGATTACACTGGTGCAACTGGTGCCTTGATTCATGTTTGGGGCGGTCCTGACATGACTTTGGAAGAGATTAACCATGTAGGTGAACTTGTAACTGAAACGCTTGACGAAGACGCAAACGTCATTTGGGGCGCAAGAGTCTCTGATGACATGAAGGGCAAGTTGATGGTTATGACGATTATTACTGGTGTGAAGAGCCCTGGTATTGTCGGCAGCACATCGCTTGACAGGAAATCGGCTGTTTCCCGTCAGATGACTGACGAGTTAGGCATCGAAATTATTCGTTAAGTTCTTTGCCTTCATTCATACCACCCCCAGCGCTTCGGCGCACTTGTATGAAGGCAATTCTTGGCCCCTCCCGTTTGGAGAGGGGTTTTTATTTTCTTTTATTTTGACGAACGTAGCGAGGAAAAATAAAAGTGCTCGGTGATGAGCAATGCGAAGTCACCGACATTTTAGTTACAATTTTAAAACAAAACGTAATTACTTACTCTCATGGATGATAAAGATGTTTTGCAGGCTGTTGCGAACTCTCTTGGTACAATTTCTTCTATTACCCAACAATTTTTTAACCGGTTGACATCCGGCTTTATTTCTGAGGCAAGAAGAACTTTTCCCAGTATTGGTTCAAGCATTGGAGTTTTGAATATGGGTTTGACTAAATTCAGGGATGTTCTGCAAAAACACAATGTTCTTGCTGACTTGATAAGCGCAAAGAATTCTTTATACAACACTTATTCTTCTCTTGAAACAAAATATAAAGCAGAGGCAGGCTTGACTGACGAGGAGTTCGCCCGCGATCCTAAGACGTACAAGGAATTGTTAATTATAACTTTCAACGAGCCTGTTGACCAGATTATCAACATGGCAAATTCTGAAAAGGTAAAACTTGAAAATCTTTCGGAGCCTGAAAGAGATAAAGAGTCAAAACCATTTCTTGATATCAAAGGGAAGCCTGAGCGAACGAAAAAATACCTGTCTGCATGCGCCTCATATGCTAGCTGGAGTGCTCAGATTAAAAGTACTGAAGAGCAGATTATGACTTCAACAGTTTATGAGAAGAAACTGCACGAGAAAATAATATATGGAAAGAACTGCAAGGGCTATTTGCATGCCAGAATTACGGATAATCTGCGTTTGATGTATCTTTATTATCGTGAAGAGAAAAGAATTGTTTTTGATAACATAGTAACCAAAAACGATTTGGATAAGGATAAGTGCTGAGGTTTAACCGTAGAATTCTTTTACGAATTGTGGCAGTGCTTTAAGGTCTTCTGCTTTGTCAAAGTTTGTTTCCACGTCAAAGCACTCGTTTGCAATGTCTGCTATTTTTTCGCATTCTTGTCTTTGTACTTCCAATTCAAGCATATCGTAGAATCTTTGTAGTTTTGGATTTGGACTGAGTTTTTTGATTCTGTCTTTGTATTGGTCTATTAGTGCTGTGTGTCCGTGGAAGTGTATGTACATTTCTTGTTTGTCAAGGAATGCGGCTATTCCTGTTTCCGTTTTTTCTTTCTTGCATCCTGCTTCTGTTTTTGCAGTAATGCCTGTTTCTTCTATAACTACTAAGTAGCTTGCTTGGTTGTGAACGACTGTGTGGTCTATTGTGTATTGTCCGTTGCTTCCTGTTTTCCAGTATTGGACTGATTCTGAGACGTCTTCTCGTGGCTTGTCAGAAAGTGTTATGTTTAGGTTTTTTGCTAGTTCTTGTACTATTTCTCCAAGATTCAGGTCCCCCATTGAGTTATTCTGAGGACTTTCTGGCTTAAATAACTTCGTCTCCCCCATAACGGCCTTTATATAGGAGAAATATATAAATGTTTCTATTTATAACCACTTAATAGTGGTAATTAAGCTATTCAGCGTCTTGCGGAAAGATTTAAATACATAGGTGCGTGAAGTTGCTATGTTAAAAATGAGGCGACTATTATTACTATGGGGAGTGCTATTTTTACTGCCTGTTGCCTCTGCTACGTTTGAAATTGATAGTCAAAAAGCCCAGTTTTCTGTTCAGTACTCCACTCAGACCTTTGATGTTGATAACGCAGTGCTCATCTCTCAATCCGGCGAACCCTTTGCTGACGTTGATTATGTTGCCGTTGAAGTTAATGGTAAATTGTTGCCTCCTACTATGGCCTTATTAGATGGCAGGGATGTTCTTCACAAGCTTGTTTCTCAGGATAATGATGTTATTGAAGTGAATGGCAAGTCATTGTTGGTTGGCTTCTCAAATGGCGGGAAATTGCATTTGAATGCTAACGAGTATGGTCATAATGCCATTCCTATGAGGTATCCTTCTTATGTGGAATTCGCAACGACTAAGATTGCTTCTGGCAGGTTTGCTTTTGATGGCCGCTTGGACCGCGCTCTTGGCGAGTCTTCTTTGAAAGAATGGTGGGTTTCCGCTACTGGCCATCCTCCTGGTTGGTTGTACGGCTGGGTTAGGGGCGATAAGGATTATGTTTACTTGGCTTTTGAGATTACGCCTGATAATACTGATGATGCTACTGAAGACTGGGCTGCTGTTTATGTTAAGACTTCTGACGGAATTAAGAAATATTTCTCAAACTATGAGAACACTGAGTTTGGTTTGAACACATTTGCTTATTCTTCTTCAGTTAATTACGAGCATAATTTTGTTGAGTTTAGAATTCCGCGCGGGATTGTTGACAGTGAGTTGACATGGTATTTGGAATATTATGGTACGGGTGCTGTTTGCGGCAACGGTGCGCAGGAGTTTGGAGAACAGTGCGACCCTGGTGGTCCGGGCGGTGTTCCTGCTCCTGATGATGATAACTGTGTTGGTCTTTGTGAGCCTAACTGTGTTTGCGGTAAGGAAGTCGCTTTTGTTTTGCAGGACTTGTACATTGGCCATAACATGTTGTTTTCTAAAGTTCAGGACTTGGCGCATATTAACAAGCACGAGTCTATTCAGGATGAGTTGAAAATGATTCAATATGGTTTGCGACAAGCTTACTTGAACCCTCCGAATGGTGATCCTTGCGCTGTTGTTCCTAACTTGTTCATGTTGACTGCTGATTTGCATCCGTATGGTAAGGAGAATGAGATTGATAATTATAATCAGTATTTGTTGTTCAAGCTTTCTGATGTAGTGTTTAGGGGCCAGGTTGGTGTTTCTGACTTGCAGTTTATTAGCGCTTCTACATTGCAGGCTACTGCTGAAGCGCAATTATCACTTGGCAACTTTTTGATGTCCGGCCAATTGAAATGTTGTGCTTATAATCAGTTGATTGAGCCTTCTTTGTTGCAGTACGATCAGCAGACCGGTGAGTGCGAGATGGCCCCTATTTGTGGCAATGGTGTTATTGAGTTTCCTGAAGAGTGTGATGACGGCAATCTTGTGAGTGGTGATGGCTGTAATAATTTGTGCGAGGATGAATTCTGTGGTGATGGCATTACCCAGCCAGGCCTTGGCGAACAATGCGATGATGGAAATGTTGCAAACGGCGATGGCTGTGACGAGTTCTGTCAGACAGAACTTCCAGAGTGTGGCGATGGAAATCTTGATTTCGGAGAGGCGTGCGATGATGGCAACATCATAGCTTGCGATGGTTGCAGTGCTGCTTGTCAGCTTGAGTCTTGTGGCGATGGCCAGTTGTGCAACCCGCCGGAAGAATGTGAAGATGGCAACATAATTAATGGTGACGGCTGTAGTTCAACTTGTACTACTGAGTCTTGTGGTGATAACTTCCTTGACGCGAATGGTGCTGACAACGCTCCTGGTGGCGGTGACGATGAAGCTTGTGATGACGGCAATAATGCTCCTAATGATGGTTGTGGCGCCACGTGCCAGTTTGAGTGCGGTGATGGCATTATTAATCCTGGAGAGGAGTGTAATGAGCCTGCTTTGACTTGTCCTGGCAGCGAGATATGTAATACTGCTACTTGTTTGTGCAGTCCTCCTGGCGGTGGAAATAATGGCGGTGGCAACAGGCCTTCTGTTCAGGCCGGTGCTGGTTGTTGCCGTGGCCTTGTTTACCAAGGAGGCAGTGCTTATGCCGCTTACAATTGCTGTGGAAAACAGGATGTAAGCGCTATTACTGTTCAATTGCGTAATGGTGATACTCAGAAAATTAATTGTTGCGCTGAGCCTGAACTGGTTCAGTGCAGGCAGTATTGCCAGCTTGACTCTTGTATTCTTCCATACGCGCTTGATACTTTCTCAGGCCGTTGTATTCTTGGCGCTGTTGGTGCTGCTCAGACCACCCAGCAGACAGCTAAAAGCGGTGTTGAAGCAAGTGTTCCTGCTGAGTGTAGAGTTGATAGTGATTGCGCTCCTGGATTCAGGTGCAGTAATGGTAAGTGCATGCAGGAACAAGCGCCTGCACAGCCTAATTTACAGGAAGAGTCTTTGAAACCTCGTTTGAAGAGCACTCATATTGTTACTGGCGCTTTGTTGCTTGTTGCTTTGATATTATTGATTTACATGGTAATGTCAAGAAGGCGCGATAATGGAGAGGTTCCTGAAGCGTTCATGCAGCCGGAAATTACTGAAGAGCCTGTTTCAGAGAAGGTTGAAGCTCCTGTTAAAGAAGCGCCAAAGAAAGAGCCTAAACCAGTAAAGGTTGCAGTTCCTAAAGAATCTGGTGTTGACTCCCAGCTTGATGAGTTGGAAAAGTCTTATCAGAAGATTGAGAAAATGTTGAAATCGTTGAAGGGAAGGGAATAGGAAAAGGTTTAAATAGCAACAGCATAGAAAGGTGATTGAAAAATGAGGCGATTTGGAGTCGTTGTGGCAGTGTTGTTATTATTCTCAGTTATACCTGTTTTCGGTCAGCAGTGCGGCAATGAAGTTGTTGAGGGTGGCGAGCAGTGCGACCCTCCTGGGGCTGATCAACAGTGTCCTTCAGGCGTTTGCGATAACAATTGCCAGTGTGAAGCTGAAAAAGAAGCAAATTTTGTCTTGTTTGATTTAGCTATTGGTCATAACATGTTGTTTTCTAAAGTTCAGGACTTGTTGCACATTATTAAGGACTTGATTATCCAGTTGGAGTTCAAGACTATTGAAATTCAGCTAACTAACTTTGAGTGTGCTCAACAGCCTGTTTCTTTCTGGATTCCTGCTCAGTTTTCTCCTTATGGCAAGTTGAACGAGATTGATGCTATGATTCAACTGCTTATTGATTCGTTGCAGCGTGGTTTGGATGCTGGCGGTAACTTTGGCGCTCCAGGCCCTGATTTGGCTGGCGCTCAGAATTTGCTGAACGACGCTGAAAATTGTATTAATCCTAATAATGAATTCCGTGAGGCATTTGAGTGCAAGTGTCTCGCGTATAGGCAGGAGTTGCTGGGTTTGACTGATAATACAGTTGCCTGCACTCCGTGTGGAGTAGCTTGAGGTGATGTAAAATGAAGAAAATTTTCAGCTTATTTGTGGCCGTTTTGATGTTGTCTAGCATTGTTTCTAGTGTTATCGCTCAAACTATTTCACAGCCAGTTACTGGAAGTTTCATTTTGGAGGACTTTTTACCATTCTTACAGGAAAAACAGACTATTTTATTTGGCAATCAAGGAGATGTGATTCTTCAAAATAATGCTGTTAGAAGCGATTTTTATGTAGTTGACGTTAGCACATATAGCAGCCCTGTTCTTTCCTGTGACGGTACTAATTGTGTCGTGGCTGATGACAACTTGGAGGGTGCTTACCTGAGTGCTTTCCTGTCAATAGGTGAAGAATCTAATTTAGCAGAAATTGCATTTGGGCATATGAGAGATTGCGACCTGGCTCTGCGTGACGCTTATGGAGGCAATTCTCTCACTGTTGGCGCTCAGACTTACTTTAACGTTGTAAAATTGAACTATATTTGCATGATAAAAAACTTGGGAATTTTGGAACAAATGATAGTTGACGAACCAGGAGCATTCTTCTTATTGCAAATGTTGCAGGAAATAGAAGTTGACTACCAGCACTTGCTCGCAATCGAAGACGACAAAGCAGCATTTGCGTTCTCAGTAGGACCGGCGACAGCTGCAGGAGGCGGTGGCGATGCTGCTGTTATCAATCCCGACTATTTGTTATCTGCTATTCCATTAGGCCCGACAACTATTAGGTATACAATCACGGAACTTGGCGGATTTACAGTAACAACTAGCCCTATTGTGTTCCAGCACTTCGGATCAAGGCAAGCCGGCGATGATGTTGTTTTGGGTACTTACACAGGTTTCCCAGGAACTGTGGATGGAACTATAGGTAGAGAAGATTCTATAGCTGCAGGAGTAGGATGGCAGGCAGAAAGTGGCACTATTCCTACTGGCACAGTACTTCCAATAGTCTTTGATTATGAAGCCTATACCGCACTGCCGTTTTTAATTGAAGGTGCTAATATATATTCTGGTGTTGGTCCAAATGGAGACAAAAATCATCTTAACGATTTTATTTTAGGAGACACTGCCGCCGGATTTATTACACCTCCGTGGGCATTAGCGAATCCTTCTCCCGGAAGCGGATCAAACACTAATATCGGCTGGGACTCTGCAACAATTATTGGGATACCTGGCACTTCTACATTAAGACCGGCAGTCGCTCCAGGCCCAACAGTGTTTGGTGATGGAATTGGCTGTTTCAATAATGCATTGGGAGAGCCAGTTATATTTACTTCGTCTGAATTACAAGTGACGACTGGTACAGCATTTGTAAGCAATGCAATAGCATTCTTCCAAGCAACTTGCTTCTTCTGGCAAGGCCCATTGAATAACTTGGACACATTTACAGCTACACACGCAGTACTTCCCGCAGCAAATATAATTGGCGGAGCGATTGGGCTAGCAAAGGCAGATGAAAGCTCGAACGATAACACCATAGTCTTTAGTGCTGCCGGCAAAGGCTACATTTCAAGCATTACTGGCGCATCAGTAATCTTTAGCGAAGAAGGCAATAATGGAGCGTTTGGATTAATAGTGGCAGCTTTGGTTGTTGTTGGTCTCTTCGTGTATATATTAAGAAAAAAACCTTAATGCAATAGTTCTTTTTTTATTTTTTCTAGTTTTTCTTGACTCTGTTTAGTTAGAGGAAGTTTCTGCCATTTATCGCAGATCTCAGCTGCTTCTTTTGTTCGACCAAGTTTTACTAAAGAATTTGACCATTCATCATATAGATTCGCCATTAAACTTGGCTCTGTTATCTTAGTTATTAATCTTTCAGCCATAAGAAATCCATCAAATGCATTTTGGAAATTTCTTTCAGAAACATCCAATAAAGCCAAACCAAAAATCGCTCGTGCATGAACTTCAGCATCATCTGTTTCCACAGATATTTTCAACGCGATCTCTTCAAAATCACGCGCTTCTTTATAACGACCAATTGCCCTCAGATAGTTCGAATGATTGGCACAAGCCAATGCATAATAGTGACCACTAAACTCTTTTAATATTTCAACAGCATCCGTAGAAATCCTCATCTTATTGTCTTCTTTGGCAATTATTGCCATATTCAATTTTACCACGCCTTGGAATAATTTGTTGTCTTCTTCTTCAACAATCTTTAGAGCTGCATCAAAATATGGCCAAGCTTCATCAGGATTAATATCCTGCTTCAACAATGCATAATTTAGATTTAATCTAAATGCAAGAAAATTTTTGTTTTTACCGGTCAATCCTCTAAGCATTTCAAAGCCATCTTCATACGCCAATTCAGAATCTTCATGTTGATTTAATCGATTGCAAGCAATACCTTTTGCGTTCAATGAAAGTCCATATACCAAAATCATATTTTCAGAAGGTAATACTTCTGCTTTGAATATTCTTTCAACTTTTCCTGCATAAACAAGAACAGGCTTATTATTTTGCGAATCCACAAAGAATTTCTCAGTCAACCAATTGTAATGCACTGCTTTCTCATCATCCTCTCCATTCTCGTAATCCCATGCTAATGCGACTAGTTGGTCGTTTCCTTCCCCGTACAATTCCTTTCTTGTGTCTCCTATCTTTGTATGTGCCTTTGCTCTTTCTATTGGTCTGATTGCTGTTTCGTAAATCGCGTTCTTGACTAGGTTGTGTTTGAATTCGATTGTTCCGCTTTGCGTGCTGATGAAGTCTTGCTTGGCCAACTCATTTAGCAACAAGTCCAGTTCGCCTTCTTTTTTGCCGAGTGCCTGTTCAAGAAGTCGTTTTGGGAATTCTTCGCCGAACATGCAGGAAGCGTACTGTAATATCGTTTGCAGTTCTGGGGTTCTTAGCGCTCTATATCTTTCAAGAACGAGTTTTTCTATGCTG
>CAZDUA010000037.1:0-26794 GCA_964508495.1 uncultured Methanosarcinales archaeon
AACTATTTCGCCGAGGGAATTCTTGTACACAATAAGGGTACTAGCGGCGGGCCTTCTGGTTGTTGTTGCAAGTGGGATGCTGGCACGTACCAACAAGTCAGTGATTGCGCGTATCAGTGCACTATTAAGGGAGGTACTAACGCAGGTTATTATTGTCCAACGCCTACTCCGACTTCAACTCCAAGCTGTGTTCCTCTTCCAGCTAGCTCGCCGACTTCTTCACCATCTCCTACTCCAACACCATCTCCTACTCCTACTCCGAAACCTCCATGCGGGTGGAAAGATTACGAATGTATTTCAGAAGGTGTATGGTTGAAATGGGCTCTGCCTATGCCTCCTGCTGAGTGTTCTCCTCCGCAAGATTGTTGCACTGGAGACGATAGAGTTCCGTGCGATGGGGATTACAAGGGTGCAAAGGCAATTCAAGCCAACGCATTCAACGCAGCCGAAATTAGCGATGCTATAGACGAGTGTTGCAATCCTACTCCAACACCAACTCCTACTCCAACGCCTAGGCCAACGACTACTACTACTTGCCCTACTCCAACTCCTACTCCTACTCCGACTCCAACACCAACGCCTACACTTTGTTGCGTTATTTGTGACAAACCTCCTGGTGGAGGCGGAGTAACTGTTGAGACGCTTGCAAGGAATGTTCCGTGTGGCAACACATTAGGACATGGCAGGTGCAAAGATCCTGATGCAGGTATTACTGAATTCGGAGAGCCAAGTGAAAAGTGCCAGCCTGAACAGTTGTGCTGTGTTGTTTGTGACAAGCCTCCTGGTGGAGGTGGAATAGTTGTTGAGACGCTTGCAAGGAATGTTCCGTGTGGCAATACGCTAGGACACGGCAGGTGCAAAGATCCGAATGCAGGTATTACTGAATTCGGAGAGCCAAGCGAAAAGTGCGAGCCTGAGCCTTTCTGCGGTGATGGTATTGTTCAGGCGCCTGAGGAGTGCGAGCTTCCAAATTCTAATTTAGGTCCTGATGCTTCTGGTCATGATGTTTGGTGTAATAAGAAATGCCAGCGTTTGGAATGCAAGCCCAAAGCTTGTGACCAGAAGGATTGTGATGCGGCATCTCAATCTGCGTTTGGCGGCGGATTTGGCAACTTTGGCGGTGGCATGAAGTGCGAGGGGACATGCAAGAGCCATTGTGACTTCTCAGTTGATCCTTTAACAACAACTCCGTTTTCTGGCGAGACTCCGTTCCAGTCAATGAATTGTGAAATCGGCGTCTACACTAATGGTGTAACTGGCGCTATTGAAACTCCTCCTGGAGCTGCCGATGAGTATTGTAATAAGTGCAATATGGACTCGTGTCCTTGTGTGGACTTCCTGACTGGTTTTGGCAACCCGTGTGAGGAGCAAAACTGGCTTACAGCGTTGATGGGAATTATCACTATTGATATGGCTGGAGGCGGGTACTTTGGAAACCTGCCGGGCCTTGCAAACTTTTATAGAGATTTGTGCTGTAAAAACAGGTTGTGCGGTGACAATTTTGTTGACACTGATGGCGCTGACAATCTTGGCGGCACTTCTGATGACGAGCAGTGCGATCCTTCTGGCCAGGATAATGGTCAATATGTCTGTTCTGTCGAGTGCGAGTGGACTTTGCCGACTTGTGGCAATGGCTTTATTGAGAGTCCTGAGGCTTGCGAGCCTCCAAAGCAGGGCGACTGTAATCAATATTGTCAGTTTGGCGGGTGTGGCAATGGTCGCTTAGAGGGTAATGAGCAGTGCGATCCTCCTAATGGTCGGACTTGTATGGAGGGTTGTGTTAGAAGTCCGTTCTGTGGCAACGGTCAGGTTGAGACTGAGCAGGGAGAGTCTTGCGAACTTCCTGGTGTTGGCAATTGCAATTATGATTGTACTGTGAGTGTTTGCGGCGATGGAAAGGTTGGCCCGAACGAGATTTGCGATGGCACTTCTGATTGCAGTTTGGACTGTCAGTTGTTGTGCGGCAATGGCATGCTTGATGCGAATGAAGTTTGTGATGAGTCTGTTGCGGGCATGGAAGCTTCCTGCAAGTATTGTAATATTATTGTTTCTCCGATTTGCGGTAATGGCAAGATTGAGAGTCCTGAAACTTGTGATCCTCCTGGCGGCGCGTGCAGTTCTGATTGTAACGTAAAGCCGTGCTTGCTTGATACTAATGCAAAGTGCTGTTTGGACCCGAATGCTGATGGGTGTATTACGGGACCTTGTGGTGATCAGTGTTGCGGCGATTCATGTTGTGTAGGTAGCAACTGCAAGCCTCCTCCTCCACCTCCGGTTCCTCCTCCGAAGATTGAAGTTCCATGGGTGGTCTATGTTCCTCCTATTTGCACTCCTGAGTGTCCGAGCGCAAAGTACTTGGAAGGTTCTCTGACTCCTGAGCAGGAAGTTGCTTTGAGGACTGTGACTGACAGGGAAGTTGTTGAGATTGTTCAGGTTGCTGACTGTTGTCCTGGCTCGCCTTTGAGGTTTACGTCAAGTGTTTCGAATGGTTTTGCTAATGTTGAAACGTTTGCTGTGAGAGGCAACGAGGTTACTGATACTGGCGAGATTGTTGGCCAAGGTGTTGTTTGCGGTGGTTATACAACCGACCAGATGTTTGATGCTCAGATTATTCCGCAGAGGTATGATGTTGAGCAGTTGGAATCTCGTTTGTCACAGCCTGTGAAGAGTGGCAGTGTTTCAGGTGAGAGTCCTAAGTTTGAGGTTGGCACAACGCTTGGCCAGAATATCGAGATTACTTTCATTGGCGCAGTTAATCCAATCAAGGTTGCTGTTTCGCAGCCGGGCGAGCCCGTGCTTGTCAGGAATCCTGAGTTGCGGGTTTTGACCGCATTTGTTGTTGCGCTTGAGAATTATTTGAGTCCGGCTTCAATGATGATTAAAGTTCCAGTTCCTGCGGGTGATACTGGTGCTTGGTTGTACGTGAAGTCGGGTGAAGTCTGGGTTAGATTGGACGGCAAGCGTGTTGATAACACGATTGTTGGAGTTATGACTGCTGAGCAGATTGATCAGTACTTGACAAAGGCAGGTGCTAAGTCTTCAGCGCTCTTTGCAGTGTTGACTAATACAATACCTGCTAAATCTCTTGACAAGTTCGAGAAGGTATATGATGGTGGCGGAAAGACTGCGATTGTTTTCGTGCAGGGTGTTACGACTACGAGCATTAGCGTTAAGAAGTTCGTGCAAGAGTTTGCAATGGCGCAGGATCCTTCAAAGGTTTACGCTTACTTGTACTCGCCTAACAAGCCGTTGAGTGATATTGCGAAGAACTTTGCAGAACAATCATCTTCAGCTTTGTTGTCTGATGGCGTTCAGGATGTTTATTTGCTGCCGTATTCGCTTGGCGGCTTGGTTGCTCAGGATGCTTTGAGGTATTCAAAAGATAATAATCTCGCTCTTGCTGATTTGACGAAGAAGGTCGTATATATTGGAACGCCGTTTGGAGGCAGTCCTTTGCTTGAAGTGTGGAACAGGTTCTTCTCGTACTTGGCTAACACGAGATTGTCTGCTGGACTGTTCAACATTCCTGTTTTGAACGACGATATCATCAAAGTTCTTGTTACTGGCAAGCAGGAGGAAGCTCCGAGTGTTGAGGCAGAGTATGGTCTTGTTATCGGAACAAGGAGTTATCCGTTCACTGAGCAGTACTTTGAGGTAACAAACGATGGTATTGTTTCCGATCCCGCAGCTCATCCTGTTTGGTTTATTGAGCGTAGGGATTGTGATCCTAACGTGTTGCGTGTTGATGTTACTCATGACCAGCTTCCAGGCGTGTGGCCTGTGCGTGATTTTGTCTATAAGCTGACTAACAGAGAAAAGGCGATGGAGAATCCAGACTCGCCGTTGCTTGGTTACAGCCAGAGCGTTGACATCCGGCATGAGAGTTGCATGCCTGGTGATGTGATAGTTATTGTTGGCGACAGGTTGGCAGATCTTGAGAGGGCTCATGGTTGTTCTTGCGGTGATGGTGTTTGCGGTGTTGGTGAGAATTTCAAGAACTGTCCTGAGGATTGTTCGACTGTCTGGCAGAAGTTTAACTTGTGCTTGTTCCTTCCATGGATAATTAATGGACTGTTGCTGTTGTTGTTGATTACTGCTGTTGCTTACATTTACAAGAAGGAGCAGACGCACGAAAAGGGCAGGGGATTCGTAATGTTGTTTGTATCGCTTGGTGTCATCTTTGCCGCTGTCGTGGCTCATTATGTGAACTGCCAGTACTTGTTGCCTATGGCAATTGCGTTAATGCTGATGATTATTTTCTTGTTGTTTGGCACTCTGATGCATTTCAGGAGTCCTAAACCGCCAAGGAGTAGCCTTGGAGACTTGCAGAAACTCTATAAAGGAATCAAATAAACTTGTTAAGAACTTTCAGAAATAATTATCTTGTTACTATTGCCACTCCTGCGAGTATCATTATGATTCCCAGCCACTTATATGCGGGGAAGGATTCTCCCAGTATGAATATTGAGAATAGTGTTACCCAGATGTAGCTTGTTGCGACTATTGGATACGTGATAGATAAATTGTTGAATTTTAGCGCTGCGACAAATATTACTGTTGAGAGCGCGTAAAGTGTTATTCCTATTGCGAGCTTCCAGTTTAGTATCCATGACATTATGTTCATGTTTATTGTTTTTGATCCAAGTTTGAAGAAGATTTGCCCGATTGCTCCCATTAGGGCGCAGAGTAATACTGTTCCCATAATCACCAGTTTTGACATGTATCTGTTGCCCGTGCAATTAGTATTTAAAACTTTACTCCCATAATCTTTATATAAGTCGTGGTTTGCAGGTTGTTCTATGAAAGGGTGGTTCGGGGAAAATAAGGGCATTGTATTAGTCCTTATTGCAGCATTGGTTCTCAGGGTTTTTATTGCGCCTTTTGGAACTCTTGATCTTGATTTTAACAGTTATGTTGGCTGGAGTAATTCTATGGTTGAGAAAGGTCCGGGCCATTTTTATGAGGGCTGGTCTGATTATCTTCCAGGTTATCTTTATGTTTTGTGGGGTCTTGGCTTTTTGAAGTCGCTGTTTCCTGCTTTTGATCAGGGCGCACTGCTTCACGTTTTGTACAAGCTTCCTGCGATTTTCGCTGATGTTCTTACTGGCTTGCTTGTTTATTGCGCTGTTTCAAGGTTCAATAAAAAGTTCACGCTTCCTGCTGCCAGTCTTTACTTGTTCAACCCTGCCGTTATAGTAAATAGTACTTTTTGGGGGCAGATTGATGGCATGATTGGTTTTTTTGTGCTGGCAGCTTTGTTTTTTGCTGACTTGCCAGGAATTAGTTCTTTGTCTCTTGCTCTTGGCGCTTTGGTGAAGGTGTTTGTTGGTTTTGTCTCGCCTCTTGTTGGCTTGATTTGGCTGAGGCGTTTTGGGTGGAAAAAAGCTGTTTGTTATACTTTGTTTACTGCTTTTGTTTTTTTGGCAGGTTTTATTCCTTTTTCTGGAGGAAAATCTTTTTTGGGTTTTGTTTTCGAGCGTTTGGGCGTTACTGCAGGGCAGTATCCGTACACTAGCGTTAATGCGTTTAATTTTTGGGCTCTTAGCGGGATGTGGGAGCCGGATGCTGGTTTGCCGAATTTTGTTGGAATAACGGCAACTTTGGCAGTGATTTGCTTGTCTATGTGGTTTTGGTGGAAGTATGAAAAGTCCAATCATGAGAAAGCGTTTGCTTCCCGATTTTTGGTTGGCGCTTTGATTCTTGCCGGAACTTTTTTGTTTATGACCAGGATGCATGAGCGTCATTTGCTTCCTGCTTTTGCTGTTTTGGCTGTGGCTTCTGTGGCTTTCCCGCTTGGCTGGATTTCTTACGCAATTTTTTCTTTGACTTATCTTGCAAATCTGCGTTTTTCTTATGTTTGGATTACTCAGGATTTTAAGTGGGCGTTTCCTCACTGGGTTGTATATGTTATTGTAGTTTTGAATCTTGCTTCTTTTGGAATTATGTGCTGGTCTTTCTTCAGGCCTCATTTCAGTTCTCTGTCGTTTAAGGGCTTGTATGCGCGTTTTAAGCACTGGTTGTTTGGCGCAAAGCTTGGCGAGAGCGGATTCGTTGATAAGTATTGGAAGGTTATTCTTGCGGTGATTCTTTTGTTTGCTCTTGGCACGCGTTTGTATGGTCTTTACAATCCGCCTGAGTTTTATTTTGACGAGGTTTACCATTCTTATACTGCTCGTGAGATGGCAAAGTTTAATCCTGATTCTTGGGTCTGGTATGGCGAGCATGAGGAAGGGCGTGCTTTTTCTTGGGATCATCCTCCTCTTGCTAAGGTTTTGATGGCGTGGAGTATTTCCATTCTTGGTGAAAACCCGTTCGCATGGCGTTTGCCTGGCTCTTTGCTTGGCGTTGCTGTTATTGTTTTTATTTATCTTATTGGCATGCAATTGTTCAGGAATAGGGCTTTGAGCTTGCTCGCGTCTGCTTTGTTTGCGTTAGATGGTCTTCCTCTTGTTTTGTCAAGAATTGGCACTAATGACAGTGTTTTGCTGTTCTTTGCCGTTGGCACGATTTATTTCTTTTTGAAGGACAGGCACTTGTTGGGTGCCTTGTTTTTTGGTCTTGCGATTGCTACCAAGTGGAGTGCTATTTGGATTCCTCCTGTGGTTATTGCATTGATGTTTATCCATAAAAAGCGTCCTGGCACGTGGTGGTGCTGGTACATCATCATCCCCCCGATTGTTTACTTGCTCTCTTACACTGGCTTTTTCACTACAGGGCATACTGTTGACGAGTTTATTGAGCTTCAGAAGCAGATGTATTGGTATCATTCTAATTTGGACGCAACGCATCCTTTTAGCAGTCCTTGGTGGACTTGGCCGTTGATGCTGAAGCCGGTCTGGTTTTACACTTTCCAGAAGGATGGTTTAATCTATAATATTAATGCTCATGGTAATCCTTTAATTTTTTGGCTGGGGCTTGCTGCTGTTTTTGTTGCGTTGTTTTATGCGGTTTTCTCTCGAAAAAAGGAGATTTGGTCGTTGTTGGTCTGTTATTTTGGTCTTTTCCTGCCGTGGAGTCTTTCTCCAAGGATTATGTTCATTTATCATTACTTGCCGAGCGTTCCGTTTCTCTGCTTGATTTTGGCGTGGGTTTTGATGGGCAATAGGCATTGGAAGAAGTTTGTTGTCGCGTTTTTGATTTTGGCTCTTGTATTGTTCGTTTTCCTTTATCCGCGCTGGGTTGCCATTCCGGTTACTGAGGCGTTTAATTCTTGGTACAATTGGCTTCCTGGGTGATTAAATGAAGCACTTGTTTGCCTGTCTCTTATTGACGTTGTGCCTTGTTGGCTATTTTGTTCCTATTGTTGCAATCGTTCCTGCCTTTTTCGTGTTTTTTTTGACAACTGGCTATTTTCTTGTTGCTAAATTGAAGCTTGGCGTTGTTGAAAGGCTTGCGGTTTCAATTCTTGCAAGCATTTTGCTGTCAACGCATCTTGTTTTCTTGGCGTCTTTGTTGTTTGGTTATTCGCGCGAGGTTGTTTTTGTAATAATGTCTTTGCTCTCGTGCCTTTTGTTTTTTGTTGACGGGAATAAGGCCTTGGCTGATTTGCGCGGGCTGAAAGATTGTAAAGGCGTAATCGCGTTTGCTTTGGTTGCGTTCTTGTTTGTTGGTCTTGTTCTTCATTTCAGCTTGTGGAAGCACACTGATGAAGGTATAGTGAATGGTGGCTGGAACTGGAGTGATTTTTTTGTTCATTATTCAATTATTCAGAGCGTTAACTCCGGCAATTTCCCTCCGCAGACTCCGTATTATTCTGGAACTCCTTTGTTGTATCATTATTTTATGGACTTTCATACGGCTATCGTCTCAAAAGCAACTCCTGTTTTTGCCGTTCACATTGTCGTGTTCGAGCAGGCTTTGCTGGCGTTTGCTTTGGTATTGCTCGGATTTGCCGCTGCTGATTATTTCTTAAAATCGCGCAAGGCCGCATTTATTGCTGTTCTCTTGCTGGTTTTTGGCGGCGGTCTTGGTTATATTGCTTTTATCGACCAGTTTGTTCAGGGAAATAATGCTTTTGAGCTTATCAAGAGCCGTTCTTTTGATAATAATTGGGATTCTTGGCCGTTTCAAGTGCCTTCTGTTATGGGCACTGGCTTGTTGACGCATCGTGCTACTACTGCTGGTCTTCCTGTGTTGATTGCAGTTATTCTTCTATTAATAACTGGTTTTAATGAGTCTAATAAGAAAAAGGTCTTTGCTGCAGGTTTGCTTGCTGGTCTTGTCGCTCCGTTTCACGCTTTTGTTCTTCCTGCTAGTGTTCTTCTTGCTTTTCTTTTCTTTTTGACTAAAATCCGCGAATGGAGGCAATTCAGTATTGCGTTATACTTTATTTTGCCGCTTGCTATAGGAATTCCTTTTGTGCTCAGGCCTTTTGTTTATTCGACTGTCGGAAGCATGATTAAGTTAAATCTGGGCTGGGAGTCTCATGCAAAGTCGTTTATTGATTTTGCATTGTTTTATGTGTTGAATTTTGGTTTTCCTTTCTTGTTTGCCTTGCTCGGAATTCTTTTCTTTAAGGTCAGGGAGAAGGCATTCTTGTTTTTGTGGATGCTTGTCATGTTTGCAATTCCGAATATTGTGACTCTTACTTATGTTTATTGGGATATGAACAAGTTTTTCCAGTATATGTGGATTCCAACGGTGTTTTTTGCGGCTGTTGCTTTGCAAAGAATGCCGAAATTTGTGGTATTTCTAGTAATCTTGCTGAGCATTCCCAGTCCTCTTTTGGTCTCTGCGTGGTTTGTGACTCATAATGGCGTGGTTTTTGGCAATTCCGAGCTGGGCGCTTATGAGTGGATTGCTTCCAATACAAATATTAGTGATGTTTTTGTGACAGAGACTCAGATCAATCAGGCAACAGATGCTGCTGGCCGTTTGAGAGTTATTACTTTCATTCCTTATGTTTGGAATAATGGTTTTGACCCGCAGGAGCGTGAAAAGAACATCAAGGAGATTTATTGCTCTGAGAATGATACGAGGGCATTGGAGCTGATGAAGTCTTATAACGCCACGCATATTATTGTCAGGCAGTTTAGCAGTGAGTGCACTTGGTCTGCTCCTGCTATCCGCGCTTCCGATATTTTTGAAAAAGCTTTTGAACAGGGGAATATTGCCATCTATGAAGTTAAAGGGGAAATGAAGAATGAAACTGGACAAGAGCGAAATTAGGAATTTGTTGCTTGTTATTTTTGTATTCATAGCTGGAAGTTTTTTATTTCAGGTGCTTGGGCTTATTATCATTCAAAATGAGGCTCCTTCACTTGATGGAATTTGGAATCGCTGGGACGCGCCTCATTATACTAAGATTGCAGAAAATGGCTATGTTGCCGAGGGCGACGATAAGGTGTTGATAGCTTTTTTCCCTTTGTACCCTGCATTGATTAGGCTATTTAATTATGCTTTCAACAATTTTGCCCTGTCCGCTTTAGTCGTTTCCAATCTTGCATATTTGTTGGCAGCGTTTTACTTGTATCGCCTTGTCCGTCTTGATCATCCTAAGAGGGTTGCTTTGAGCGCAGTTTTTCTTTTTTCTATATTCCCGACTGCTTATTTTCTTCATGCCGGTTACACTGAGAGTCTTTTTATCGCGCTGGTTATTACAAGCTTTTATTATGCCAGACTAGGGAAGTGGTGGCTTGCTTCTTTGATTGGCTTGTTCGCTTCTGCGACAAGAATTACTGGATTTTTGCTCTTTCCAGCGCTTGCAGTTGAGTATTTGTCTCAATCAAAGTTTAAATTAAAATCTATTAGAAAAGATGTTTTCTGGCTTGCTCTTGTTCCTGTTGGACTGTTTGCTTATTTAGCAATTAATTATTTTATTTTCGGCAATCCTTTGTATTTTATTTCTGCGCAGAGCGAGCATTGGACCACGTCTTTGAGTCCTCCTTGGCACGGCTTGTGGGGTTCTTGGAATACTATGATGACTTGGGAGTCTTTTGTTGACCGCGCCATGCTTGGAGGCGCTGCGCTGGTGTTTGGAAGTCTCGCGTGGATTTTTGTTTTTTACTCGTTTTTCCGTCAGCGTTTGTCTTACGCGCTTTATGTCGCTGGCTCTGTTCTGGTTTTCACTTCAGCTTCGTTTTTGGTAAGCACTCCTCGTTACGTTCTTTCTTTGTTCCCGATTTACATTATGCTGGCTTCTAGAAAAAGCGACGCTGTTCAGTACTGCCTTATATTCATCTCGCTTTTACTGCATTTCCTGTTCTTTGTGCAGTTCGTCCGTGGCCAATGGGCGTTTTGAGCTATATTTCTTGTCGTGTTCTTTGCAGTACAGTAATCCTTAAATTAGGCAATTTGGAAACTTTTTGTTATGAAACGGCCTGTTGTTGAAATTGTAGTTCCGGTTTTAAATGAGGAAGCCGTTCTTGAGAAGAATATGGTTCAGTTATACAAATGGCTTGACAAGAATTGCGATGTTACTTGGGTTTTGACTATTTTCAGCAATGGTTCTACTGACAGGACCGTTGAGATTGGAGAGCGTTTGGAAAAGCGTTTTCCGAGATTGCAGTTCAAGCATATTCCTCAGAGGGGGCGTGCTAACGCGCTTAGGCTTGCGTGGAAGGAAAGTAGTGCACAGATTGTTGGTTACATGGATGCTGACTTGTCTACTGAGCTTGAGGCGTTTCCGAAGTGCTTGCATCTTATTCTGGATGATAAGTTTGATGTTGCTGTTGGAAACCGGCTCTCTCATGAGTCGGATATCGAGCGGCGTTTTTTCAGGGAAGTTTTGTCGCGGGGATTTAATTTTCTCATAAGGTTGTTCTTTCCAGGAACAGTTATACGGGACGCGCAGTGCGGTTTCAAGTTTATTCGCAAGCCTGTTATTGATTTTCTTATTCCTCATCTCAAGGAGGAGAGATGGTTTCTTGATACTGAACTGCTTGTTCTTGCAGAGCAGGCTGGTTTTAGTATTGCTCATGTTCCTGTCAAGTGGATTGAGCGAAAAGCGAGCACGGTGAGGGTTTTTAGCACTGTTCGCGATCAGTTTCTTGGCCTTGTAAGGCTTAGATTCAGGATTTGGCGTTTGCTTTCAGGTAGTTGAAAGTCTGTTTTAGCCCTTCTTTTAATGTTGTTTTTGGAGTCCAGCCGAGAAGTTTTTTCGCTTTTGTAATGTCTGCGACTGCTTTTCTTGGCTCTTTTCTTGCTTCGTGGTGCTCAACTGTTGTTTTTTGCATTTCCAGAACGTGTTTTATGACTTCGTTTACAGATGTTTCTTTTCCTGTTCCTATGTTGAAGGTTTGTCCTATGCTTTCTTTTGATTTTGTGAATGCTGCAGAAACTACTGCATCTATTATGTCTGATACGTATACAAAGTCTCTTGTTTGTTCTCCGTCGCCATAGATGATTATTGGCAGTCCTTGTATTGCCCTGTCTATTGAGCGGGGCACTAGGCACGCATAGCTTCCGCTTGGGTCAAGGCGCGGACCGTAGACGTTGAAGAATCGTAAATTTATTGTTTCCATGCCGTGCAGGTAATTGAAAAGTTTAGTATAGTGCTCGCCGGTTATCTTATGCGCGGCATAAGGCGATAGCGGGTTTAGCGGTGTTTCTTCGGTGTATGGTATTTTTTCGTTGTCTCCATATACTGCGCAGCTTGATATGAAAATGAATCTTTTAACGCCTGAATTTTTTGCTTCCATCAGCAGGTTAAGGGTTCCGTTGACGTTTGCGTGGTGGCATATGTCTGGGTGTTCTATTGAGTATTGGATTCTTGGTATTGCGGCAAAATGTATTATGGCGTCTGCTCCTTTGATTATATTTGCTAGTTTTTCATTTATGTCTTTTCTGTGAATGGTAAGTTTTGGGTTGTTCTTGTGCTGTTGGAGGTTTTCTTCTTTGCCGTATGAGAAATCGTCTATTACGGCAACTTCGTGTCCAAGTTCCAGAAGTCGGTCTACTGCATGGCTGCCTATGAACCCTGCCCCTCCTGTTACCACCACTTTCATGTATTGAAGTTCTATCTTGGTTAATTTAAAGCTTGCGGGAAAAGCTTTAAATAGTGAGTTTGCGGGATTGTTCCAAGGGGTGAAGTGTGGAATCACGTTTGAAGAAGTTTTTTGAAGGTGATGGTGTCTGGCTCGTGCTGATTTTAGCACTTGTGTTTTTCATGCGCCTGCCATATGCTACTGATACTGTTATTGATTGGGATGAATCTATTTATTTCGTTATTGCTCAGGACGTGGTGCATGGCGGTAGTTTGTATGTGACTTCTTGGGAGAGCAAGGGTCCTTTGCTTTTTTTTGTTTTTACACCTGTGATCAAGTTGTTTGGGAATAGTATTGTTGCTTTGCGTATTTTCACTACTTTGTATTTGCTTGCTTCGATGTTTTTTGTTTATTTGACTGCTCGTGAATTGTTTGGACGGGGAGTTAGTTTAATTGCGCCGTTGGCTTATGGTTTGTTTTTCATGAAGTTTGGTGGGCTTTCGTCTAACGGTGAGTTGTTTATGATGCTGCCGGCAATTATTGCAGCATATTGTTTTGTGAGATATTCCAATCATTCGCAGGGCAATTTTCTTCTTTTCCTGTGTGGTTTTTTCTCAGCGGCTGCAGTTTTGGTTAAGTCAACGGCATTTTTTACTATCATTTTGTTTCCAATTGCGCTCGTGGTTAAGAAAATTCTGCCTGAGTACAGGTGGGGAAAGTTTTTGAATGATTTGTCTTGGTATGCGTTGGGTGGGGTAATTTCGTCATTATTGGTATTGAGCTATTTCCTGTTTCATAATTCTGTTAATGAGTTGTTCTTTGTGCTGTTCACTTATGCGCAGAAATATGTCGGACTGGCTTCTGCTCAGACGGGTTTTGACAGGTTGGTTTGGTTTGTGAAGGGGACTTTGAAGAATGACTTGATAACAATGGTTGCTTTTGCAGGCTTGCTGATTTCCATTCCTTTCAAAGCGGAGAAGGATGATTGGGACAACTTTTTCTTTTTGACTGCGTTGATAGTGTTGTCTTTTGTTGGCGTTTATTGGGCGCGCAATATGTTTGGCCATTATTATTTGCAGATGGGATTGCCATTTGCGTTGATTATTGCTTTTGCTGTTTCTCGCATGAAACTTGATTTCAAGAGTTTATGCCCAAGAAACTTTGCAGTATTTGGAATGATTTTCCTTGTCATCTTCAGTTACGGTCCCGTATCAGGCTTCTTGTCTGATTTGAAGAGTTATAAGGAAGATGAGACCTATAAAATGTCTAATTATATTAATGAGAAAACTTCAGAAAGTGATAAAATTCTGGTTATCGGCGGCCAGCCCATTGTTTACTTCTTAGCAGATAGAAAGTCATTTACAAGGTTTGTTTTCTGGTTGCATTTGAAGGCCCCTTATGCCGATATTATTGGCAGTGAAAATGAAATTATGTCTGGTTTGCATAGAGACAAGCCTAAATACATTGTTTATGATAAATCTAGGGGCCATGAGGTTGGTTTTCTGCAGGATTTCATTAAAAATAATTATTTTAACGAAGCTGAGTTTGTTCAGGCAAACAGCATTGTGATGCGGCTTAATGAGACGAGTGTTGGCTGAAGATGGATATAGAGTACGAAAAAACTTATCACAGCATAGAGAAGACTAATTGGTGGTTTAAGTCAAGGCGTCATTTGATTCTTCATTATATGAAAGAGTTCCGCCCTTCTAACATTCTTGATGTTGGGTGTTCTTCGGGCACGTTGATGAAGTCTTTGAAATCGAATGGTTTCTCTGGCGTTTATGGCGTTGATATCAGCAAGTCTGCTGTTGATAAGTGCAGGAAACAGAAATTGCAGGCTTTTCTTGCTGATGCTAAGAAAACTGATTTTAAGAACTATTTTTTTGATGCGATTATTGCTGCTGATGTTTTAGAGCACACTTCAAGCGATACTAAGACTTTAAGGGAGTGGAATCGTATTTTAAAGCCTGGAGGCAAAATTGTTTTGTTCGTTCCTGCTTTTATGCATTTATGGAGTTCTCATGATAAGGTTAATCATCATAGGAAAAGGTACAGGCTTCCTGAACTATTTGGTTTGGCCAAAAAACATGGTTTTATTGTCAAAAAAGCCACTTATTGGAATTTCGCTCTGTATTTTCCGCGTGTCCCTATAACTCTTTTGAACCGTGTGATTGGTACTTCTGCCAAGTTTGATCGTGCTCATCCTGTTGTTAACACTTTGTTGTATTGGTGGCTTTTGTTTGAGAATGCTCTTATCAAGATGGGCGTGCGGTTTCCTTTTGGCATTAGCTGTTTTATGATTTTGGAGAAAAAATGAAGTTGTCTTGGGCTTTCTGAAAGTTTATGGGGCTGGGAAGGAAAACAATATTACTACGCGGACTATCAGTCCGATCGTATGGATGCTTTTGAAAAAACAAACAGCTTTGTAATACTTACGTCCATTGTTGCCATGCTTTTTCAAGCCCTTTGGCGTACTCGATGAGTTGTTCTGGCGTGCCTTTGACTTGCTCGCTCGCTATTTTCAGCAAAACTTGTCGTAAGATGCGCGAGTCCTTAAACGACGGCATCCCGTTGCTTTCTGGGATTGTTTTTTTGTCAGCCTTAAAACAGGTTAGGCATAGTTTTTGCCAGTCTGCTTGTGCTTCGAATTCTGTTTTGCATTTCTCGCATGTTTTTTTCATTTTGTTTCTCCATCCCTCTTCCTTTTTAATAATGAAAACGCGTCTATCGTCAACCAAGCTTCTGTCAAATGGGGCTGGGAAGCCACAGCCGACAGCTCCGTTAGTGATAGAAGTTCCTGTGTGGGGATTATAAAAGTTTCTCAGGCGAGCGTTAGCATGAACCATTCTTCTTTCTTGGCCGGATGGAGTTCTTCTTTGAACGATTCTAGTCCGGCTGATTCTGCTGCTGTTCCAACAGTAAACATTTCAACGTCAGGGTATAATTTTGCTTTTTCGTGGTACAAGAATCTACTTAGTCCTTTGTATTTAATGTCAACTTTTTGTTGTAATGCGACAAACAAGTCAGGGAACAGGGGGTGCACGAATGCGAACGCGGCTAGTTTGCCGTCGATTTCGATATAAATTCTTTTTGTGGGTAATTTCTTGCGCAATCCAACGTATTTGATGCAATTGTCTAAATCCCATTCGAATAGTTTGCGCATGGATTCTGTATATTTGTTGAGATTCTTCGCCGCTGCCCAGTTTTTGATGAAATCAACTACTTTTTGGGCAGGGTATATGTGAAGTATTTTGAATTTGTAATTGCGGGTGAACTGGCTGACTGCTTTTCTGCACCTGCCGTATGTTTGTCCTTTCATTTCGATTAAGTCTTTGGTGCGATAGTAGTATTCCGCGCCTTGGACTGTTGTTTTCGCAATCGCAACTCCTTCTTTTTTGAGGCGCTCAATGTCCTCTTTGGTGGCGAGGCAGATTCGCTTGGTGGTGAGGTTTTCTTTTTTCGCTGGAGCAAAGAGAAGGTATGTTTCATTGAGGATTCGGTCGTTTATGTATACGAGCAATTCGCCGTTTCGCTCCTCGTACGAGCAGTTTTCAGCCAGCCAGTAGGGGCTATTACAATAAGACTTTTTGCCGATTCGTTGGCTGATAGCTACCGCGTTTTCAGTGGTTATTTTCTGTGGTTCCATGCTCTTATTAGGCAAAATGGGCTTTATAAATGGAGCAGTTCTATATAGTAAATGCTATATGATGGAGAATATGCTTCTATAGTGGGTGCTTTTCAGCTGTCTGCATAACCTTTAAATACCTTTACCGCTGGAATGTCTTTGATGAAAAAGAGGTTGTTGTTTGTAGTTATGCTGTTGTTGGCAACTTCGGTGTTTGCCCAGCAGAATGTTCAGTCTAATATTTCTTTGGACAATGTTCATATTCTTAGATTGCAGGATGCTGCTGCCAGTCTTGGTGGCAATGTTACTGAGTTGAAGAATGAGGTTGCGCGTTATCAGGAGCAGCGTTCGCAGGAGATTTCTAATTTACAGGCGTCTATTGATTCTTTCCAGCGTTCTGTGACCGCTCAGGTTGGCGCAATGCAGGGTTCTGTTGATGGTTTGTCTTCCCGTATTGATAAGATTTCTCCGCGTCCTGAGCTTGCTGTTCCTGCTGAGATTAAGTTTCCGCCTTACTTGATTATTCTGCTTGGCGTTAATGTTTTCCTGCTTGTTTTAGTCATCATTTTGATTTTCTGGCTGAGGGAGCAGTATTACGTTCATAGGGAAACGCATGCTGAGGAGCACATTCATCCTGCTCCGTCTGAACTTATTGCTTTTGTCAGCCATCAGTTGGAGCACAATAAGAAACTGCATGAGATCAGAATGGAATTGGCCGGCAAGGGCTGGACTCCGTCTATTATCGAGCACGCAATTCATGCTGCTAAAGAGAAGTAAACCTTATAAACCCAGTAAATTGACGTTATTCTATGGTTTTGGAAAAGCTTTCTGAGAGCTTGAAGAATACTTTGCAGAAGATTGCGAAGTCGATGTTTGTAGATGAAAAGCTCATCAATGAATTGGTGAAAGACATCCAGAGAGCTCTCCTGCAGGCTGACGTTAATGTCAAGCTAGTGTTTGAGTTGACTCAGAAAATTAAGGATCGTATTGCAAAAGAAGAGACTCCTGGTGCTTTGACTAAGAAGGAGCATCTCATTAACATTGTCTATGAAGAATTAGCCGCGTTCTTGGGTGGTGAGAAGTCTGAGCTTAAGCTTGGTGACAAACAGCCTGCGAAGATTATGTTGATAGGTCTTTTCGGCAGTGGTAAGACAACTACTGCTGGCAAGTTGGCTAAGTATTTTATGAAGCGTGGCAAGAAGGTTGCAATGTTGGGTCTTGACGTTCATCGTCCTGCTGCTATGGAACAGCTTCAGCAGGTTGGTAAGGGTATCAACGCTCAGGTTTTCGTGCTTAAAGAAGAAAAGGACCCGATTAAGATTTACAAGCATTTTGAGCCTGAGTTCAAGAAGTTTGACATTCTTATCATTGATACTGCTGGCCGTGATGCTCTTTCACAGGACTTGATTGAAGAGTTGAAGAATGTTTCTCAGCTTGCTCTTGCTGATGAGCGTTTGCTTGTTATTTCTGCTGATATTGGCCAGGCTGCTCAATCGCAGGCTAAGGCTTTCCATGAGGCTGGCGCGATTACTGGCGTTATTGTTACTAAGATGGATGGTACTGCTAAGGGTGGTGGTGCTTTGAGTGCTTGTGCTGTTACTGGTGCGGCCATCAAGTTTATCGGTGTTGGAGAAAAAGTGGATGATTTTGAGCAGTTTAATCCTAAGGGTTTTGTTGGAAGAATGCTAGGCATGGGCGACTTGGAAGCGTTGTTAGAAAAGGCCAAGGAAGCGATTACTGAGGATGAGGCTAAGGATATTGAGAAGAAGTTGTTGAAGGGCGAGTTTAATTTGATGGACCTTTATAGTCAGATGGAAGCTATGTCTAAGATGGGCCCGTTGGGTAAAGTTTTGGAGATGATTCCTGGCATGGGCCAGATTTCTTTGCCTAAAGAAGCTTTGCGAGTGCAGGAAGGCAAGCTGAAGAAGTGGAAGCACGCTATGAATTCGATGACTAAGGGGGAGCTTGAAGAACCTGATGTTATTGATGCTCAGAGGATAGAGCGTATTAGTAAGGGTAGTGGTGTTTCTACGAGTGACATTCGTGATATGATTAAGCAGTACAAGCAGTCTAAGAAGATGGTGAAGATGTTGAAGGGTGAGAACCCTGAGAAGTTGATGAAGAAGTTGGCCAAGAGAGCAGGGCCAAATTTGAAATTTTAGGGTGGGTGGCAATTATGGACGCAAAAACTTATTGTTGGGATTGTTGTGAGCCTGAGCAGGTTGTTGGCATGGCTGTTTTGAAGGTTGACAGCGCGAATGCGCATGGTGGCATGTATTACAAAGTTATTCCTTATTGTGGCCATGATAAAATGGCTTTTTTGCCTCTTGGCATTCAGAACAGCCGTTTGGAGACTGCTTGCAGGGACGCGCGTGTTTTGAGGAAGGAATTGTTTCCAAAGGCGAAATTCACCGGCAAAGAGATTTATGATATTGTTGAGTCTCAATTGCCCAATCCTGAGCCTCCTGTTGAATGGAAGAGGAAGCATTTGAAGCCCATTAGCAATGTTGAGGTGACGAAGTTCAAGGTTGGGAGTAAATTAGACGATGAAGGTTTTCTTGTTTAATCTTTGTCACAACCTTTATTAAGGCATTTTTGTTTTGTTTTTTTAGGTGAGTGAAAAATGGGTGACAGGGAACTTTATGATGCAGTGCACGTTCAGTATTCTCAGAGGCTTCATGGCCTTCCGTATTTGAGTCCTGAGCAGATTGGGAGGGGTTTTCCTGAGAGGTCAAGGTTTGCTTTCAATGCCGCCGAGGTTGCTGAATTGATTTTCCAAATGCCTCGTATTGGCTGGGATAATTATGTTGACCATGCAAGAGTTCTTTTGAAGCATCCTGAGAAGGCTTATGATGTTGTCAAGTTTTTAAGAAAGGGCATTACTGGAAAGATTGTCCCTGTCGGTTCTTTGGACGCGGTTGCTGAAGAATAATCAGTGGCACTGCTTGACGCATTGTGCTGAGCAGAATTGTTCCATTTGTTGTTTGCACACGTTTGGCTGTTGTAAGTATGTGCATGCTTGCGTGCAGGCTGAGGGGTCTATTGTTGGGTTGTCTCCGCAGCTTGCTTTGCATGTTGAGCGTTCTTTTTGCGTGCACGAGTTTTGTGCTGTTGCTTTGCAGTCTTCTTGGCACATTTCGTTGCAGCTTTCTTCAACTGTGAATTGTGGTGAAACGTCAGGCTCTGTTGTAGGCGCTGGTGTTGTCTGTGGCGCTTTTACTTGTGGTTCAAGCACTGTTGTTGGCTGTGCTGTCTTCTCTGGTGTTTGTACGACTGGTTTTGTGATTACTTCTTGTGTTGCCGGCGCGCATGCAATTAGGAATATTAGTGCGATTATTGCCCATTTCATTGTATAAACCTCCTGATGATGTCTTCGTTCATTACTTCTGGGTGGAAGATGCACCCATATATCTCTTTTTCGTTGTGTTTTATCATGCATGGCTTGCCGTTTGATGTTGCAAGGGTCTTGAAATTGCCTGTTCCTGTCTTTGTGTGCAGGAAATAAGCGTTGAATGTGCCTTCGGCGAGCTTGTTTTTTTCTATGACTTCTACTTTTTGTGGTCCGATTACGGTGTTGTCTTCTAGTTCTACTCCGAATTCTTTTGCTATGACTTGCATTCCTGCGCAAATGCCTAGCACTGGTTTTTCACATTCCTTGAGCCAGTTGAAGTTTCCTTTCAAATACTCAAAATCTTTCAACGCTGTTCCTGTTATGATTATCTTCTCAGCTGTTTTAATGTCTAGTTTTTTGATTTGTGAATAGTGCTTTACGTTATGATTTTCAACTAGCAGCGCAACTGGCCTTACGAATTCCATTTCGCTGAGTTGTTCTTTGCACGTGCTTATGATTAATATCATTTTGTCTCCAGTTTTGCGTCGTCTATTGAGTAGACTCCGCTGTATTTTGCGTATTGTGTTGAGTGTTTTGTTACAATTATTTTTTTCTTGAATATTGGCGCGTCGAGTGTTGTTGTCTCTATTTCTCCTCCTTCTCCTGCTGGGTTTTGTTGTTTTGAGAGTTTTTGTATCATTTCAGCGTCGATTTCTTTGCCCAAATAAGATTCGTCTAATGGCTCTGCGAATACTCCTGAGATTATTGCGTGTATTTCATTTTCGATTACTTCATGCAATAGTTCAACCTGGTTTATTAGCCAGAGCGGGTTGAAGCACCATAGTTCTAGCTCGTGGCAGATTTTTTGTATTCTGCTTGCTTGGTATGTGCTTCTTACTGCTCCTGTTACGATTCCTTCAATAGAATATTTTTTTACCGCTTCTTGTATTGCTTTTTTGAGGTCGTCTAGTTCTTTTTCTTTTTCACCTTTTGTTACAACGCGTACTAGTGGAATTTCCATTGCTTGTGATTGTAAGAGTGTCACATCAATGTTTGGCGTGTGGAACATGTAGCTTTCTTTATTTTCAGAAACTATGCTGATTAAGCACGCAATCTCATGAAATTTTTGCGTTTTCATTAGTGCTAATGTGCTGTCTTTTCCACCTGAATACAAAATTCCGAGCTTCATATGTTGTCGGGACTATGTACGTAATAAAAACCTTTTTATACAAGAGTGCATGTAAGCGTTATATGCATAAAAGAGGAAGCATAGAAGTTGTTATTGTTTTGGCAGTTCTTGTTGTTGCTGTTATTGGTGCTTATTTTAGTTTGATTCCTGGCCGTTCTTCTTCCGGATTGATTATGGCGGATAATGCTTACTCTGTCAAGGATTTTTCTGTTTGTCAGAGGGGTTGTTATGAGGACTGGCATACTGCTTTGGAGATAAGGCGTTGTGTTATTGGATGCCAGGGCGATTTCGGTTCTTCAATTACCGGTGGTTTTGTTGTTCCTGATGTTGCTTATGCTGATTACGGTGATTCTGGTAATTCTATAACTGGTGGTTTTGCTGTTCCTGGGGCCAAGGAGTATGGTGGTGATATTAGGGGTGTTGCAGTTTCTGGCACGCGTGCTTTCCCTGCGGGAAGAGCTTTTGAGCTTCCTGAGCAGGCTTGTTACGCGTGCAGTTGCATAGAACAAGGCATTACTGCTTCTGACCGTGCTGCTGCTGAGAGAGTTTGCTCAGAGAATTGTGGTGGAACAATAGCTGAAGAATTTAGTGTTGGTCCTTGTAATTAGTCTTTCTTGTCTTCTTTCTTTCCTATTTTTTTGATTTCTATGCGGCCTTTGCTGGCTTTTAGTATTACTTCATCATCTTCTTTTATTTTTGATGCCATTGTGACGACTTCTGGTAATAGTATTCTGTTGCCTCTGTAGTCTAGTGGTCCGTGGATTTCTTGTTCTGTTGATAGTTCTTTGAGGATTTCTTCTTTTCCTCTTTCTCTGAACTCTTTTGTTTTTTTGTACAAGAATTCTGCGATGATCTCAGCCACGTTTATCTTTGTGACTTTTGTTATTCCTTGCAGTCCTGGTGACAAATTGACTTCAAGGACTAGTGGTCCTTTTGGTGATGGTAATATGTCAACTGCGCAGATGTCGCATCCTGTTGATCGTGCTGCTGCAAGTGCTGCTTTTGTTGATTTGGCGTCAAGAGTTACTTTTTCTCCGCGTCCTCCTGAGTGTATGTTGGCTCTTTTTTCTCCTTTTGCTGCTATTCTTTTCATTGCTGCTGCTATTCGGTCTCCTACGACGATTATTCTGTAATCTCTTCCGTCTGTTTCGATGTATTCTTGTATCAGGAATGGTTGTTTTAACAGTGCGAGCGCGTCTATCATTGAACTGGCGCTCTCAGGGCTGTCAGCTAACATTACTCCTTTGCCGTGCGTTCCTGCTGGGAGTTTCATTATGACTGGGAAGGGTATTTTCTTAATTATCTTCTTTCCTGCGTCTGCTGTTGCTGCTAGATATGTTGTTGGCTGGGGAACGTTGTACTCCTGAAATTTCAAGTGCGTCAATATTTTGTCGTGTCCGATTGTGTAACTTCCTGCTTTTAGTGGCATGTACGTGTCTTTTTGTAGTAAAGTTGTTATCGCGCGTAGTAGTGTTGCGTACCTGAAGCTTCCTTTTGCGTATATGCAGTCGTATTTTGGTAATGGCTTGCCTTTGTAGAGTACTTCTGCTTTTTTCTGACCTAGAGAAACTTCTAATTCCTGAATATCAATGTGGTCTACTTCTTTGAAGTATTTTTTGAGGGCGTCTATTGTCCACTTGCTTGATATGCTTCCGAGTGAGATTACTGCTGCTTTCATTCTGCACCTTTAGACGGGTCAATCAGAAAGCCTTTTTTAAGAATGTTTTGTCCTATGAGTACTTTGTATTTCATGTGCTCTCTTTCTGCTATGTTGAATTCTACGTGTCTTAAGTCTCCTGCTATTGAAATGTCTAGTGTGACTACTGGTCTGTATCTGATGCCGTGCGCGCTTTTTACGCGGGTGTGCTTTAAGGTTGGTCCGAAGTCGAGTTCTTGTGCTAGTGCTTTGTCTATGCTGCTTTTGGTTGCTCCCGTGTCTACGCGAGCGATGATTTCTTTTTTCCCTTTTTTGCCGAATATAACCACTCTTGTTGTCAGCCCGATGATTATTTTGTTTGTCATTGTTGTTTCAAATATGGAATATTTGAAGCTTAAAAATCCATGGATTTTTACTGTTTCATGAATGGGAAGAATAATACGTCTCTTATGCTTGGGTTGTTTGTTAAGATCATTACCATTCTGTCTATGCCCATGCCCAACCCGCCTGTTGGCGGGAGTCCGTATTCTATCGCTTGTATGAAGTCTTCGTCCATTGGGTGCGCCTCTTCGCTTCCCGCTTTGAGTTCTTTTGCTTGTGCTTCGAGGAGTTCCCTTTGTCTGACTGGGTCGTTTAGCTCAGAATACGCGTTTGCTATTTCCATTCCTGCGATGAATGGCTCGAATCTTTCTATGTAGTGTTCTTTCAGGTGCGGTTCTCTGCATGATTTGCACAAAGGAGTGCTTTCTACCGGGTGATGTGTTATGAATGTTGGTTGTATTAATTTGTCCTCGACTAATTCTTCAAATAATGCCTGCAGTAATTGTCCTTTTGAGTAGTGTTCTTGTACGTCTAATCTGTGTTGTTTGCATAGTTTGTGCATGTCTTCTCGTGTTACTTTGTCCGCGTCTATTCCCGCAAATTTCTTCAATGCTTCTGCCATGGTGTAGCTCGCCCATGGCTTTTTGACGTCGATAGTATGCCCCTGATATTCGAATTTTGTGCTTCCGTGTATTGCTTTTGCTGATGCCACGTATAAGTCCATGACTATTTCTCTCATGTCGTTGAAGTCTGCGTATGTTTGGTATAATTCAAAACCTGTGAACTCTGGATTGTGTGTTCTGTCTATGTCTTCGTTTCTGAAGTTTTTTGAGAACTCGTATATTTTTTCAAATCCGCCGACGATTAATCTTTTATGGTAGAGTTCTGGAGCAATGCGTAAATATACATCCATTTTTAGTGAGTTTAAATGCGATTTAAATGGTTTTGCTGCCGCTCCTCCGTATTGTGGTTGTAAAATTGGCGTGTCTATTTCTAAAAAGCCTCGTGAGTTCAGCAGTTGTCTTATTGTGTCATAGATTTTTGTTCTTTTTACAAATGTGTCTCGTACTGATGGGTTGACGATTAAGTCTACGTATCTTTTCCTGTATCTTTGCTCGATATCAGTCAACCCATGCCATTTCTCTGGCAGTGGTCGTAGTGATTTGCACAATATCTCGAAGTTTTTCGCCCAGACTGTTATTTCGCCTGTTTTTGTTTTGAATATTGTTCCTTCTATTCCTATCCAGTCGCCTACGTCCATCAGTTTTAGTTGGTCGTAGATTTTTGGTAAATCGTCAAATTTGTAGTATGCTTGTACTTTGCCGTGCTGGTCCAGAATGTGCATGAATGTCGCTTTTCCCATTCTTCGCAGTCCGATTATTCTGCCTGCAACTTTTACTGAGTCTGTTGTGCGTTCTTCTGGCTGTAATCCTTTGTATTTTTCGAGAATTATTATTGAATTGTGTGTTGGCTCGTACTTGTAAGGATAGGGGTTTATTCCTAATTTTATCAGGTCTTCTCTTTTTCTTTTCCTCTCTGCAATGAGTTCTTCTTCGGTTGGCATAGAACAATTTAGTAGAAGTGTGTTTTTAAAGCTTTTGAGAATTATGCTATTTCGCGTGTACCGAGAAATACATCGATTACTTTTGTTTCGTGCCCGTGGCGTGAGAAGTTTGCTCTTTCTGGTTCAAACTTTTCGACAAGATATCCTAGGTTGACTGTTTGTCCTTCTACTGATTTATAGTCTCTTTTAGCAAATACTTCTTGGTAGCGTTTTAGTTTTTCTATTCTAACCATGTCTCTGACGTATCGCGGATCGTTTGTCGCTTTCTGCTTGCCTTCGTACATTTTGTGTAATTGGTCAAAGTCTCCTTCGCAGAGTTGCATGCATTCTTGAATAAGTCTTGCTTCGTACTCAGTTATTTGTGATTCATAGAATTTCTTTAATTTTGAATCTATTCCATCTTCAGGTCTTCCATTAAGTCCCATATGTTCGTCTGATACCACAGCACATATTGTGTTTCAGTGGTTTATAAATCTTTCCCCTTGTCGTCATAAGGAAAGTCAAAAGGTTTATAAAGGGTAGTTTAAACTTACTTACTGTGGAGTTACAACGGGGGGAGTATGCCTGAATCTGATAATAGCTTGGAGGGACGACTTGCAGTAGTTTCTAGTGATGCGAACTTTCCAGCTATTCAGAGTGTTCTTAGTTTTCCGTATAATCTGCCTGGAATAAAAGATATTGTTCAAGTCAAAACTCTGGATAAGACTGTTTTTGATGCTTTTACTGCGATTGTTATCGCAGAAAGACCGCAGTTGGACAGCGATTTATTATCGGCGAATTTGATCGTTCCGGTTATTTATTACGCGAGTGATGAGAGTATTCTTGCAGAGATGAATGCCAAGCCTGAGGAGCTCACTGTTGCGAGAGACTTGTTTTTGCATGATAAGAATTTGTTTGAGATTTGTAGCAATGCCACGCTTTTTCCAACAATTATTCAAGCAACTGAAGCTCACACTAAAATTAAAACGTATCTTCAAAAGAATGCAACTGGAATGAAAATTTTGCAGCGCCAGAACCCTCCTCGATTTAGGAACGCTCTTGCGGTTGCTGACCGCTATGAGCAGTCTTTGCGAACGCTTGACGCGTTGAATCGCGAGCTTCCCGCGCATAGGGCCATGTGGGGCACTATTGTCCAGTTTATGCTTGAGTACGACCGCACTGGCGACCCTGAGCTTGCCCGCAAGCTTGCTCCTGTTGTTTCTTCTTTCCTTGATTCATATCCGGATTATATGCTTGATGATAAAGCAGTTCGTGTGATGGGCGAGGGCGAGACCGGAGAGGAGCCTGTTGGAAAAGTCGCTGATGAGCATGGTTTAATTCCTGGCGACCAGCAGTTTTTGATGTTCCGGGAGTTTAAGCCAAGAGGCAATTTGACGGCGAAAGTGGTCGCAGAGCAGAAGTCAAAGGATTCAAAATTCTTTGTTCAGCATCGCAAAATGTTTAAGACTCCTGTTATTCTGCGCCCGCTGAATTTTGCTGATATTCCTGGTTCGAAGCGTGACTCTTCTTTCACAATAATGCAGTATGTACGAGGAACGCCTGTTTACAAGGTGTTGTTGAAGATTAATGACGCCTTCAAGAACGAAACTGATGAGAATGGGAGAGCCAAACTGCATCTTTTCAGAAAGTCTTTGCTTGAACAGCATGTTGATGATGCTGCTTTTTTTATCAACAAACTGCCAAACCCTGTTGGTGTTAAGAAGCCGTCTCCTTCAGAGCTGATTGATTATTATCGTGCTCGCGTTGCTGATATTCCTGATGCCTTTTCGAAGAGAACTTCTGTTGTGTACAGTGATGATGAGAAGTCTTTGTGGGGCGAGGCAACCAAAGTTTTTGGTGCTATGAGTGTTGCGCCCCATCACATTGTGAGAAATCGTGATACTTCTTTGGCAAACGCAGGATTGTATAATGTTTTCACAAAACAAAGCGTTGATGATTGGCTGGAAATCTTTGGAGTTACGGCTCGTGACAAAATTAATCATGATGAGCTCGCAGAGCGGTTCAATAATTTTGACTTACAGACAAGATATGGCCATGCATTGGAAGACGTGTGCCAGATTGCGACTTTCTACGAGGCTTCTTTTGTTTTCAGGAATAAGTCAGGCGGATTTACTGCTGATAATGTTTTAAAATTGCGTGATCATTTCTTTGATAAAATTGAGAATAAGGATATTACTAAGGATTTGAAGAATGATGATATTACATTCTATCTGATGCTTGTTTACCGCGCAGTGCGCAAGATGCAGTTGTTTACTGATTATTGGGAGCGTACTTGTGAGGCATTTGACGACAAGCGTGTCACGCAGCACCGTTATAACGAGCGTAAGTCGCGTTTTGCTGATAACATCAAGCACCATTACTATCTAGCGCACACTTTATGCCACAAGCTGGGCTTGGAGCTTGCTAGAAAGTATCCTGAAGTAAGGGGCAGTCCTTACAAGATTACTTCTCACGCCATAGATATGAATGAACAGCAGGCAAAGGACCTCTTGACGAAATTAAGTGATGGCAGGGAAGGCCCTGAGACGAATTTGATGCGCCTCCACGCAATGCGTTACTCGCTGGAAAAGATCGGGGACCATTTCAGCAGCCGTTCTTTAAAGCATTATTATCCTACAATGCCTGCGCAGAATAAGCCAGAGGCGCAATGAACGGCCTTTCACACATCTGGTTTGATGTTGATGGAACTCTTTACAGGCAGAATGAGGAATTGGAAGCGCGCATTTTCAACGCAATGTTTAATACTGTCTCAAAATTATTAAAAATTAGTCTTGATGAAACCACAAAATTGTATGAGTCTCTGTATAGGCAAACTGAATCACACACGAAGACTTTTGAAAGGCTTGGCTTGCCTGCTGACGCTGCAAGAAAGGCGTATAATCATACAAATATTGCAGATTATGTTGGAGAAGATACAATGCTTATTAAGATGTTTGACTTTTTTGCAAGCCTGGAAATCCCTTGTTCTATATATTCTAATAATTATTCCGGCACCGTTGATGCAGTGGTTACCAAACTCGGGATTGAGAAGAATGGAAAGCGCATATTGTTTAAAATTCCCGGCGAGTTTTTCCCTAAGAGTTCGGAGGAGCCATATGTTAGGCCGGTGAATGTCTCAGTGGAAACCGATACGACGAAAGTTGAGCCGGAGAACGCTTCAAAAGGACCCGATACTTCAAAAGT